>CAYTQE010000031.1:0-10710 GCA_964439985.1 uncultured Muribaculaceae bacterium
AAAATATATAACCTGTTAAAAATGCTAAGAATATTGCTAGACCACCCATTCTAGGCGTAGCTTTAGTATGCACCTTTCTATTATTAGGTACATCAACTGCTCCTACATGATTAGCAAGTCTTTTTACTATTGGTACTAACAATATACTAGTAAAAAAAGTAACACCTATTATAAAAAGTATATGATGACCATTAACAGTCCACTCCATGAGATCACTCCTTAAGTATATTATACACTAAAAATATTATATATAGTAAGAAAATTATATTTTGTGATATTATAATATTATGATAGGAGCAATTATGAGAAAAGAAAATTATACTTTATTAATAATGGCAGCAGGAATGGGTTCAAGATTTGGTGGTTTGAAACAAATAGAACCTTTTGGTCCAAATGGAGAATTTATAATAGATTATTCAATTTATGATGCTATTAAAGCTGGTTTTAATAAAATTGTATTTATAATTAAAAAAGAAAATTTAGATATCTTTAAAGAAACAATCGGTAAAAGAATAGAACAACATGTCAAAGTAGAATATGTGTTTCAAGAATTAAACGATTTACCTAAAGGTTTTTCTAAACCTAAAGACCGCATTAAACCTTGGGGAACTGGTCAAGCTATTTTGGCTGCTAAAAATGTTATTCACGAACCTTTTGCAGTTATCAATTCAGATGATTTTTATGGATATGATGCTTATGTTAAATTAATAGATTATCTAAAAAATATACCAAAGAGTGATAAAAATCAATATTCATTAGTAAGTTATTTAGTAAGAGAAACTTTATCTGAAAATGGCGCTGTTAAAAGAGGTATATGTAAAATTGATAATAATAAACTTGTTGATATCACCGAATCCAATATTAAGGTAGAAAAAAACGAAATAACAGCTAACCCATTAAACACTGATTTACATTACAAATTAGAGGATGATGCTTTAGCAGCAGTTAATATGTTTGGATTAGAACCCAGTATATTTGATTATTTAGAAAAAGAATTTAATTTATTTTTAGACAAAAATTTAAATAATCTTAACTCAGAATTTTTAATTCCAGAAATACTTGCTAAAGGGATTAAAAATAATATTTGTGATATTAATATTATAAAAACAACTGCTAAATGGTATGGAGTAACTTATAAAGAAGATATCAAACAAATGAAGGAATTAATTAATAAAAAAATTGAACAACAAGAATATAAATATAATTTATGGAGTTAATAAATTGATATTAAATATAAAAATAAGACTTTGATAAAAATCAAAGTCTTATTTCTTTATAACTTCTTTAGCTGGGATTCCTACTACAGTAGTATTGTCCTTTACTTCTTTTAATACTACAGCATTAGATCCTATTTTAACATTATTTCCTATTATGATAGGTCCTAGTATTTTAGCTCCAGCTCCTACTATAATATTATTTCCAAGTGTAGGGTGCCTTTTATTTTTATCTTTACCTGTTCCACCTAAAGTAACATTATGATATATAGTACAATCATTACCAACTTCAGCTGTTTCTCCTATTACTACTCCCATACCATGATCTATAAATAATCTTTTACCAATCTTAGCTCCTGGATGAATTTCAATACCAGTAAAGAATCTTGCTAATTGAGATAATAATCTTGCTAAGAAATAAAAATGGATAGTATAAAAAAAATGTGCTAGTTTATGCCAAATAAGAATATGAAATCCTGGATATAACAGTATTACATATAAAATATTTTTAGCAGCAGGATCTTTTATTTGAATATTTCTAGCATCTTTTATTAAATTTTTAAACATAACTTCCTCCTATATAATTTATATTATATGAGTTATGTTTATTTATTGTTCTATTATGTTTTAATATTCTATATCCATTAAATATAAGCCTTGGGCTGGAGCGTTACTGTAGTTATAGATATTTTCTTTTTTATCAAGCATTTCTTTTAATGTTATAGGTTTTATTTTATCTTCTCCTACCATTATTAAAGCTCCAACCATATTTCTAACCATATATTGATAGAAGTTTTGACCTGTGAAAGTTATTGTTATAATATTATTCTTCTTTTTTATTTTAATATTAAATATAGCTGTATTATAGTGGTTTCTTTTACCACATACATATGCCTCATAACAGTTAAATCCTAGTAAGTGTTTTGATGCTTGTTTCATTTTCTTGATATTTAAATTATGGTTATAGTTATAATAATATTTATCTATTAGTGGATCATATTCTCCGATATTTATTTTATATTCATATATTTTTTTCTTTACTGCAAATCTTGAATGAAATTTATTGTTCATAACTTGGCAGTAATTAACATAAATATTTTTATTTACTACTGAGTTTATTGCTTTAGTAAGTGATTCAGGAGTTATATTAATATCTAAGTCAAAGTGAATCATTTGTTTATAAGCATGAACTCCTCTATCGGTTCTACCAGCTCCTTTAATAGATACTGGTTTTTTATTTATTTTAGTTAATGCTTTTTCTAATTCTCCTTGGACTGTTTTATCTTTTTTTAGTTTTTGAAAACCAAAAAAAGAACTTCCATCGTATTTTATGCAAGCTAAATATCTCATTTAATAAACACTCCTATATATTTCTTTAAGTAATTCTTTTTCATCTAATGTGTAGTTAAGTTTAGCACCTTTCTTATTAGCTAAATCAATAAATTTAATAATTTCTGGTTTAGGTAATATTTCTTGTTTTAATGCAGGTAGTATATCTCCTTGATATTTTATTATATTATTTTTCATAATAATTATAGTTTTAGATATTTTATTTAAAAATAATATATTTTTACTTAATACTATAATTTTTATATTTCTTTCATTATTTATATTTATTAAGAATCTAATTATTGTATTTAAATATTTTTCATTTATTCCAATTTCAAAGTTATTTAAAATTATTAGTTCAGGATTTAAACTAATAGTTTTAATTAAACTTAAAATTTTTAATTCAGTACTAGATAATTCTTTTATTTTTTTATTAATAATATTATTACTTAATGAAAATTTTTCTAAAAGATATTTATCTTGTTTTAAATAATTCTTTACTTTAAGATTAATATTTATTTTTATATTATCTATTTCATTAACTAAAGATATAAGATCGGTATATTCACCTATTAGACCAATTATATCTTTGTTTTTTAAATAATTATTATTAATTTTTTTAATATACATTACTTCCATATTGCCCTCACTAAAGTTTTATTATCATAATATTTTTTATTTAGTAAGTCATAGTAATTTAGACCATTACTAAGTGAAAAAGCAAATGGTAGTTCAAATCCTATTTCAATTAATAATTTATCGTTTTCTAATATATTTTTAGTTTTATTATATTCTAGTAATTTATAATTATCTAAAATTATTATATCAGTACCTAGTAATAATTCTTCTTTAGTTGAAGTAACATTAATTATCGATATATCATTCTTTTTAGCGTATTTACAGACCTTTAATTTAGTTTCTAGGGTTAGATAACTAAGTAAGGAATCAAGCCCTAAAATGGCTGGTTTTATTATCAATAAAGATAATATTTTTATTAAAGCTTTTTCTTCAGTTGTTAAGTATTCTATTTTAGTATCTAACATTTCATTTAATTCAAAATATTCATTAAACTTTTTTATTTGTTCATAGGCAGCACTTTGATCAAAACCTAATATGTTTTGATAATATAATAATTCTTCATTAACATAATCTAAATTAAATGTTAAATCATTTAAACAAACTGCTAAGTTTCTTTTTTTAAAATCTAAACTATAATTTGATATAGGTGTGTTATCAATATATAAATCATTATTAGGTACTTTATTAATAAGCATTTTTAATAAGTTTGTTTTACCAGAAGATGGTTTACCTATTATATTAATAAAAGGTGTTAATTTAATTTTTAAATCATAGTTTTTAAACTCTATTATTTCCATAATACTATCCCCCTTGGTATTATTTTAATACTATTTTGTTTTCTTTTTTAGAGTATCTCTAATTTCAGTTAATAAAATTACTTCTTCTGATTTAGTTACTTTCTTTTCTACTACTACTACTTCTTTTTTTCTAAATTTGTTAGTTAGTTTAACCATTATAAATACACAGAACGCTACTATTAAAAAATCTATTATATTTTGAATGAATAATCCATAATTGACACTAGCATCTTTAATAGTAATAGATAATGTAGTAAAGTCTACTCCTCCAGTTATTACTCCTATTATCGGCATTAATACATCTGAAACAAGTGATGAAACTATTTTACCAAATGCTCCTCCAATAATAACTCCTACTGCTAAATCAAGTACATTTCCTTTTGAGATAAACTCTTTAAATTCTTTTACCATATATATTACTCCTCTAAATATATTCTAACATGCAAAAAGATTTTTAACCAGTAAAAAAATTGGAATATACTCCAACTTTTTTACTGGTTTAATTCGTCATTAATTATTTTGGTGTTCTCATCATTATATTCACTATAATGATTTGAAATCAAATTATATTTTAAAACTTCAAAATCTTCTAATCGTTCCCATAGGTGCAGAGCAAATTTATTATTATTAGAAAATTCTTTTAAGTATTCATTTTCAGAACATTCGTAACTTGTTTCAATTTTGTTTGATTCTATCCAATGTTTCCACTCTTTAATTTCTTCTAATTTGGATTCGCTTACAGTATTAATATTATCTAATTTTATTTGTAATTCACCTATTGTTTTAGGATATAAATTCATTATTTTTCCTCCTATTCAATATAATTTGTTATTGGACAAAAATTATAACTTAAGACGTCTTCTTGATTATGATATTTATTTGGGTATATTAAATGATAATAATCAAAAAACAAGACATAAAATGTATTATTTATTCTTATACCTATTAATCTAGGACCACCAACGCTGCCTAATTGCCACAACATGTAATCATTAGTATTACTTTCTATAAATTTTTCTATATCATCTTCATGTGAATCAGGTTTCCAGGATTTGTATATCATTTTAAATATTTCAATAACTAAACTGTACTCTTTAGTTTTTATGTGTATACCATGTGAGTGTCCTTTAGTGTTTTGATACACATTATCAAATGTATATTGTGTTATATGATATAATTGTTTCTCAAAAACTTCTTCTATTTTTTCACAAAATTCTTTAGAACTTTTTAAGCAGTTTGTAATTTTTTTGTATTTTACTGCTCTAAAACAAAAAGGAAATCTGGTAAAATCTATTCTAATGCAATTTTCTTCATTCATATTATATTATTTGTTTAAATGTTTTATAAATAAGTTTATCATCTAATTTATTTGCTGATGGTTCTATTGGTTGTAATCCTATTCTTGCTGTCATCCAAGGAAGTTGATTATGAGAAATATTTTCAAGTTGATCCGCAGAATATTCACTATATTTCTCTATAGTTATATTTAAAGCTTGTAATGTTTTTTCATTAAAATCAAAAGTAATAGGTTGTTCTATAAATATTAAATTTATTCCATAATTCTTATATTGATTATAAATATTAGGATCTACTGGACCATGCACCCATGCTTCAAAATTATTTTCAAACATTGAATCAGAAACTTCTTCACTTTCGTTATTTTCAGCAAGATATATACCATAAGAAAAATACAATAATTTTTGTAATTTTTTATGTGTCATTTCTTTTTGATGTAAAAACCATCTTGCAATATCTTCTATATTATTTTTTTTCATTACTTTCACCACCATTTTTATTTTATTATATGCGCATATTTACATATCAAACAATTAAATTTCGCCTTTCAATTATATTTGTTATAGAAATTTATTGATTTCCTTTTTATTTAAATATACTATCATAAATTTAAAATAAGTCTATACTATTTAGATAACTCAGTTATAGCTGTTTGTAATTGTAAGTCATTTTCATTAGTTAATATTTCACCTTCAGCTAAATTAAGTTCTACAGTTATATCTGGTGCTATACCTATCCCATCTATATTTTGACCATTTGGCATTAACCATTTAGCAGTTGTATATTTTATCATTGAATTGTTTGTAATATTTGATGTTTGTTGAACTGTTCCTTTTCCATAAGTAGTTGTTCCTATTAAAGTGGCTCCATAACTATGTTTTAAAGCTCCGGCTAATACTTCAGAAGCTGATGCTGCATTTTTATTTGTTAAAACAACTACTTTATAATTTCTATGTTCATCAGTTTCATCTTTATAATGAGTTGTTTCTAAATTACTTTGTAGTGAGTATATAGTAGTATCTTCTTTTAAGAATACTGATGCTATATCTTTACTACCTTTTAGATATCCTCCAGTATTATTTCTAACATCAATTATTAAACTATTAATACCTTCTGCTTCTAATGATTTTAATTTTAAACTAAACTGTTCACCAACTGTATCAGAAAATTTTGATATTTTAATATAACCTATTTTTTGATTGTTGTTTTCAAATATATTAGTAACAATTACAGGAATATATAATGATTTTTTTACGACATTAAATGTTAATAGTTCATTATTTCTATTAACTGTAATTTTAACTTCTTTATTTTTATCATTTTTAATAATATCAACAGCCTCTTCAGCAGATTTTTCTGAGACATCTATATCATTTATATTAGAAATAATATCCCCTTTAAGTAGTCCAGCATCAGAAGCTGGTGTATTATCAAAGACTGTAACTATTTCTATTAAATTTGATTCATTTTTATAAATTTCAACACCAATACCTTCATATTTACCTTTTAAAGATTCTAATAATGCATCTTTACTATTTTCATTTAAATATGTTGTATATGGATCATCTAAAAAATTAATCATTCCACTAATAGCAGCATTAATTAAACCTTCTTGATCAACTTCTTTATAATATTCAGTAACTATTTGATTATAAGAATTTATAAAATTACCTAATTGATCATTATTAGTAACAGCTGCACAATTATTAACTCTGTGATTATTATAAAGAGCATAACCAGTAGTTGAGCTCATTATTATTGAAGTAATTAATGCAATAAGGATAACTTCCCATAATTCAAAAGTTGGTTTTGTTTTCTTCATTTATATCATCTCTATATAATAATATCATATATTTTATAGTTTAAGTATTATTTCAGAAAAAAAAGCGTTAATTTAACACCTTTTCAATTTCTTCTAATGTTTCATAATATTTAGATACTTTACCATCTTTTATTAAGATTAAAGCTCTATTATTAATTTTAACTTCACTAGCATTAGTTGGTTTTTTATTAGCTTTATCACTTTTAATAAATTCATTAAAACCATTATCAATATCAATGAAATATATTTTTTTAGAATTCTCTTTTTCTTCATAATTAGTATAAAGACTATCTAATTTATACACTTCTTCATCTTCATTACTATATAAAAATACATAGTATTCTTTATATGGTCTATCAAACATAGTACCAACCATTATTTCACTATAGCTTATTACCCCTTCTGGTAATTCCCCAGAATTATTTTGTTTGTTTAGTGATTTTTCAGTTAAAAAATATAATCCTACGGAAATAACAATAATTATTACCGTAATAATTATTAAAGTTTTTATTTCTTTTGTTTCTTCATTTAAAGTATTATTTTGTTTCTTTTTCATTTGTAACCACCTAAAAATTATTTTATCATAACAACAAAAAAGAAGCAATATAAGTCATTGCTTCTTTTTAAGTATTACTCCGCAATATGTTCAATTACGAGAATTAGATTTATATCGTGAACTTTTTTACATGCACTAAGTAATACTTGTGTGCATGTTAATAGGTTGCGTTATTTTTTTAATTCTAAGCTACCTGTTATTTCCATTTCAGCTTCTAAAGCTTGATGATTAAGACTCATTCCTACTACAAATATATAGCTTAAAAAGTATATCCATAACATTAAAACTGCGATATTGGATAGTCCAGCATAAAATATATCATATCTAGCAAAATTATTGATCCAGTAACTATATATATATGTTGTAACCAGCCAACCAATAGTTGTAAAAACAGCTCCAAAGTTAATTCCTGAAGATGGTAATGGCCGATCTGGTGAAATAGTATATATTACTTTAATAAATATAAACATTATTAACCAAGATATTGGTCCTTGTAATATTTCTAATACACTAGCTAATGTTGATTTAATATTAAAATAATCAACTGCATCAATAATTTTGGTCCCAAAAGCAGGAACTAATAAAACAAACATTATTAAAGTTACAATAACAAATGTTAATAAAATTGCTTTAATTCTTCTTTTAATCCAAGAAGATTGTTTAATATTATATATTTCATTACTAGCTATTATTATTGAATCAGCCCCATTAGATGCAATATAAAACATTACACAAAACATTATTAATAGTTTTAAATCTAATGTTTCACCACTAATTATTGGAACAATCATATTAACAATGCTTTTACTAAAATTAGCATCTAAAACTTTTATCATTGAATCTATAGATAAACCAAAGAAAGTAGCACCATAACCAATTAATGTAATTATCGGAACTAAAGATAATATTACAAAAAACGCTAGTTGTCCTGGAAGAATAGCCATTTCAGGTTTTCCCATTATTTTCCAAACATTAATAAAGAAGCTTTTTATTTTAACAAATCTATTTTTTATAATATTATTCTTCGGCTTCTTCATTTTTAGCCTCTAAGTTCTCTTTATTTTCTCGCATTTGAATAGTTGCCTCAGATAATGCATCATCTATTAATTTTAAATCATCAACTATCATACTAAAACCAAAAGCGGCCCCATATTCATAAGGTAAATTTTTAAACTCTCTAACTAATTTTTTCATATAATTAAGTACTTGTTTTTCACTATATCCTACTAAGTAGATCATAAACTCATTACCATCAGTACGCATAATTTCTGAGTTATCAAGTTGTGTTTTAATTAAAATATTAGCAGCAGCTTTAATTTGTATATCTCCTTCATTATGTCCAAAGGTATCATTTAGATATTTAACATTATTTAAATCTATTACTATTACTCCTTGAGGATAGATAGTATTTTGATTCCAAGCATTCTTTTTTTCATTTAAATAGTTTCTATTTTTTAGAGATGTTAATAAATCAACAAATTTTAATTTCTCATCTTTTTTAATTTTAGTACTTAAAGTTATTTTATTTTTAGTATAATAAATTACACTTAATACCACAACCGCAAGACCAATAGTAGCTAAAGTATATTTAGCTATATTTGATATAATATTACCACTATAAGAAGCTGATTTATAACTTATTAGACCTGTATCTATAATTTTATTTTGATCTAAACTATTAATGTAACTACTAAATAATTTATAAAAAGCATCAGTATTATTTACATATCCAAAACTATAGTTTTCATTAGTATAACTAGTATATCTAATACTATAATCTTTTATTTCTTCATTTACATAATAATCATAAGTACTAGAATCTATTGCTATTATTTCTTTATCTTTAATAGCTTTTAGTAAATTTTTTTCATTTGTTACTACTTCTAGTTTTACCTCAGGAATAGTATTTAAATATCCATAGAGTTTACTATTTTCTATAACTGTAATTTTTTCAGTATTTAATTCTTTAACATTTGCTAATCTTAAATTATTATCAAGGGGCGCTATAATATAATATTTATTATTTAAATTTAAATATATATTATATTTATTAGTAGTTATATTACTATTATCAAACATTAAATCTATTTTTTGATTATTAAAGTTTTTAATTAATGTTTCTATATTTTTATATTTATTATAAGTAAATTCTACATGGCTAAATTTACTGAAATCAGTTAAATAAGCCATTGCTATACCACCATAATTTGAACTTGCTAATGTTTGATATGGAGATGATGGTACGAAACCATATATATAATCCTTATTCGTAAGGGTATCTGTTTCAGCTTGAGTTAGACCTAATTTTTCTACATAAAGATTATATAAATAGTCATAAAATATATCTTCATAATATTCTTCCATCCAATAATTATAATATTTAGTAATTATCGAATTAAGCACTTCATCTGTACTTAGTTTTAAATAAAAGTTTATTGTTAAATCACTTAAATGATAATTTATTTTATATTTATTACTTATAACAGAGTCTAAATATGATATTTTAGGAACAATAATATATGAAACTGAATCATTATTTAATGCTTCAATTAAAGCTTCTCTTGTTTCATATGTATTATAAGTCATATTATCAGAATATATATTTGATACTCTTGTTAAAGTATCAGCCATTACTCCTATTGTACTACCAGTTATATCTCTAAAACCAGTTATAACTTCTTCTTTTTTACTAACTAATACATAATAATCTTTATAGATTAATAGATCACTATTAGTAACATCTTTACCAGTAACAAAACCTAATGTTGTTGATTCTATATTAGGATCTTGAGCCATTTTATTAAATGATATAAGATGTTCTTTTTCAAAATCCTCTAAGAAGTCAAAAAATACTCCTACTTCATTATAACCAAATACATTTAAGTTACTAGGAACATTAATATCAATTAAAGTTGATTTATTGTTATTAAGCCATTCTTTTTCTTTAATACTTAATTTATTGTCATCATAAAAATATTGATAAAATATAAATAATCCAACTAATAAAGCTATAACTATACTTATTATAGTAATTATAATTTTTTTATTTTTTTTCATTTAATTCGCCTACTCACTATAATTTGTCCAGGAAATAATTGTATTATCACTTTTTTTATA
>CAYTQE010000032.1:0-10025 GCA_964439985.1 uncultured Muribaculaceae bacterium
TGCCAATTAAAATAAGCATCTTACTAAACTCTTTAGCTTCTTCTTTTGTTTTTATAAAAGCACCAGAGCCATACTTAATATCAATAACAATATAAGATGCTCCACTTGCTATCTTTTTACTCATAATAGAGGCAGCAATTAAGCCCATAGACTCAGCAGTACCCGTTACATCCCTTAGAGCATAAATAACTTTATCAAGAGGTACTAAATCATCAGTTTGAGAACTAATTACTAAACCTATCTTATTAACTTGATTATAAAACTCTTCTTTAGTTAATTCAGTTTTAAAACCAGGAATAGATTCTAGCTTATCAATAGTTCCACCAGTATAACCAAGACCTCTTCCACTCATTTTAGCAACAGGAATATTCATAGAAGCTAAAATAGGCGCTATAACAAAAGAAGTTGTATCCCCTATTCCTCCAGTACTATGTTTATCACTAACTTTCTTATTATACTTATAAACAACCCCGCTTTTAACAAAAATATCAGTAAGTGCTATTACCTCATTAATAGATAAACCATTAATAGTTATAGCCATAAGCAAAGAACTCATTTGATAATCAAAAACTTCTTGATTTAAAAAAGATAAAAAGAAGAAAGAAAGCTCATCATAAGATAGCTCGTTATTATTTTTTTTCTTTAATATAATATCTACTAAGTTCATAATTCACCCTTTTTAAAAGCTGGGAGGACTAAAGCCCTCCAGCAGCTAATATTTTAATTCATTATTATGTATGGATCAAGAATACTACCCGTTCCTGATAATTTTTCTACAGAAGAATTTAGATATAAGACAGGGCGGGTGGCATAACCGTTGTAAGCGTTGCTGTAGTTCACGTTGCCGTATATGCTCACGCTCCACACGTTGTTCGAGTTTGAAGAGTGCGGGAATAATATCCACTCATAACCATCGCCTCTTAACCATGCTTTTCCTCCGCAATTAGCATTATTATAACTTCCTAAACTTGTTGTTCTTGAGCAATTTGATGCTAAAACTGAGTATCCATAATCACTAGCATACATTAATCCTATATAACCTAATGTTTCTGTTGGCCTTCCTGAATATACAGTTGTTCCCCGCTCTGCTGAGTAGACATCATTTACGTTACTCATGCTAGAAATACCACCTAAGTGCCAAGTTACATTTTCTATCATATTTCTATATGTAGCATTTGTTATTCCTCTTTTTTTGAAATTACACACTCCAGCTATTGTAGTACTATATTGATAACAATTTGTTAAAGTAGACTCATCTACTCCATTATAGTAATTAGTGTTTAGTAGAGCATATAAAGATGATGCTGGCCAATTATTTTCATTGTTTTTTGCCCAGGCAAATGCTCCAAGGGAATCATTTCTTATTATTTTAACAAGTTTTTCACCTGTTTTTCCATGAGTATTATCACTAAAGACACCTATTATTCGCCAGAGTTCATTATTAAAGTAAATAAAGTTATCTGGGTCTTCTCCTTGATATCTATAATCTGTTGATGGTTCATTATAAACTCCTGCAGATGTCCCTAGTCCCATTATATAGCTAGCTAGATTTACTGGCTCTACTGTTGTAAATGTTAACAAGCACCTTGCTGTATTAATAATATTAGTTACTTCAAGTGACCAATCATCATAATTCCATTTTGCTTTACCACCAGAACAAACACTTTTAACACTATAATTTCCTTTTACTGGTATTGATGGTAATGATTCACCATCTACCACTACTGCTATATATGAATTATCATCATATTTATAATAATTATCTTTCTTTTTAAAACTAAGTAAGATAGTAAATATTATTATTATTATTAAAATTATAACTCCTAATTTTTTTTTCATTTTAGTTTCCCTTCTATTTTCGATAATATTTGTTTTATAAAAATTTTTAGCAAGTATAATTCATAATTATTGTTTGGATATTCTTTTTTTAGTTCAATCTCTAAATTATCTATTATTATATAATTAATCTGTTTTTTTCTTACGTCATTTATTTTTTTATATTCAATATATTTTAAAATTTCTTTATCTTGATCAAAAGTATAATATATATCTTTCTTTTTAATTAATATTATATAATGTTTAAATTTTTTTTTAAAAAAATTGTATCTGTTTTTCATATACTCCTTTTTTGATATAGTGCTAAGAAAGCAAAATATTGCTCTCTATCTATATTTTTATTCGGATATTTATCCAGGATAACTTATGTTCTTTAAATGCTCCTTTAAAATAGCCTTAACCATTTTAACATCCTACATTTAATGAGCTAAAGGGTGGCATAACCGTTGTTTGCGTTGTTGTTGTTCACGTTGCCGTTTATGTTCACGTTCCACACGTTGTTCGAGTTTGAAGAGTGCGGGAATTATAAAAAGTTACCCTTATAATACATTTTACCATAATTTATCTATAATTTTATTTATTTCATATCTTGATATAAATTTAAAAGAGTTTTTATAATTCATAATGGTAGAAAACTCTTTTTCATGATTTATTTTTTTTGTTTTACTTTGATATTTTAGTGTTTTTAAATTCTTTTTTATTTTGCTTTTAGACTCTTTACTTAATTTTATTATTGTTTTTTTGTTTATTACCCTAAAATTATATCCTAAAAACATAATTCCTTCTTTAATGTTTTTAATATGAGTTTTATTTTTATTTAATTTTAATTTATACTCTTTATCTAATTTGGTCTCTATTAAAGATAAACATTTTTTTAAATAATTCTTATCCTGATGAACAATAACGTAGTCATCCATATAACAAATCATATACTCTAATTTTAAAACCTCAACAATGTATTTATGGACATCAGATAAGTAAAAGATTGCTAAAAACTGGGAAGTTAAATTACCTATTGGTATTCCTTTACCTGTTTTATATTTAGGAATTAAGTTACCATTTAGTTTATTAACCCTGTTTATATATTTTTTTATATATTCCTTATTTGTACTATCTATAATTTTTTCTATTAAAGTAAATTCTTCTGGTGTTAATTTGTCTTTTAACATTTGTTTTAAAACGTCATGATCGATACTATAAAAATATTTCTCTAAATCAAATTTTAAAACATAAATGTTCTTATGTGGTTTGTTTTTCTCTAAAAATGTTTTAAACATTTTTAAAGCGTAGCTAGTTCCCATATTCTTTCTTGTTGCAGTATTATTATTTATTAAGAATTTAGTTAAATTAGGTTCTAAAACATATCTAGTTACAAAATGATTTATAATTTTATCAGATATATTTTGACTCATTATTAATCTCAATTTAGGTTTGGTTATTAAAAATAAATTGTACCTCCCTCCATCATATGCTTTTAAAATCAGTATTTCTTTAATCATGAGTAAATTAGCCATTTTGTTTTTTTCGAATTGATATAACTTCTTTTTATTTTTTACATTTTTAACGATTTCTGTTTCGTAGATATTTAATAAATTATCAATTGTAATCATTTGCTCTAGCATCGTTAATTTCCTTGTTTTTCCGCCATGAATTAACCATTTTTCTTACTTCTGTTAATAAATATAACTGACTTTCAGCTTGCTTTAAAGAAATGTATTTTTTTCTATATAGAATTTCTAATAGAAAATCTAATAACGAAATAGACTTCAAAATATTTATATAATAATATTCAAATTTTATTTCTAGTTCATTAGCTAAAAAAATACACTCTAATAGTTCAAATGAAGTTTGATTCACTTTTTCTTTTAAAAAATAATCTTTTCGTGGAATGTTTTCTATTAAGTTATATAAATTAATAATAATTTTTTTGGTTTTTGCAGCAATCTTAAAGTTATCATTAAAGGTTGTCATTAATTATATTAATCAAGTTTTCTAATTTTTCAAGACTAGAGCTTTCTAGTTTTTTATTTATTAAACTTAATTTTTCATTTAAGTCCATTTTTTTGGTTGCTGCTTCATAAAATTTTTGATAATTATTAAACTTAAAGTTTTTGGTTTCTATATCTTTATCCCGGTATATAATACTATAAGATATCTTTTCGTTTTCTAACCTTCCTTTTATTTTGCTAATAGCTGTATCTGGGAAGCCAGCCTGATTTTTAAACACTTTATAATTAAATAAAATATTTATAATAAAAGCATCCTCATCATAAACATTATAAAATTTCCCACTATTTTTATAAATAATTAATGTTTTTTTAGATTTGATTATAATCACTCCTTTTTAAAAGCTGGGAGGACTAAAGCCCTCCAGCAGCTAATATTTTAATTCATTATTATGTATGGATCAAGAATACTACCCGTTCCTGATAATTTTTCTACAGAAGAATTTAGATATAAGACAGGGCGGGTGGCATAACCGTTGTAAGCGTTGCTGTAGTTCACGTTGCCGTATATGCTCACGCTCCACACGTTGTTCGAGTTTGAAGAGTGCGGGAATAATATCCACTCATAACCATCGCCTCTTAACCATGCTTTTCCTCCGCAATTAGCATTATTATAACTTCCTAAACTTGTTGTTCTTGAGCAATTTGATGCTAAAACTGAGTATCCATAATCACTAGCATACATTAATCCTATATAACCTAATGTTTCTGTTGGCCTTCCTGAATATACAGTTGTTCCCCGCTCTGCTGAGTAGACATCATTTACGTTACTCATGCTAGAAATACCACCTAAGTGCCAAGTTACATTTTCTATCATATTTCTATATGTAGCATTTGTTATTCCTCTTTTTTTGAAATTACACACTCCAGCTATTGTAGTACTATATTGATAACAATTTGTTAAAGTAGACTCATCTACTCCATTATAGTAATTAGTGTTTAGTAGAGCATATAAAGATGATGCTGGCCAATTATTTTCATTGTTTTTTGCCCAGGCAAATGCTCCAAGGGAATCATTTCTTATTATTTTAACAAGTTTTTCACCTGTTTTTCCATGAGTATTATCACTAAAGACACCTATTATTCGCCAGAGTTCATTATTAAAGTAAATAAAGTTATCTGGGTTTTCTCCTTCATAGCGATAATCAGTAGATGGTTCATTGTATACTCCGTTTGCTTCACCAAGTCCCATTATATGAGTTGTTAGGTTTACTGTACTTTCAGTTTTTGGTGTTAAATTTATTACTTGATTGATACTATTTAATGAAGTTATCTCTATTCCAGCTAGTTTATGATTCCAAGTAGCACCTACAAAATCAGTGTTATATGAATTTGATGGTAGTACAGGCATTTGTATTGTCAAATTTACTGGCATTGTTGCTACAGATGATGCTACAGTTATTTTACCTTGAAAAGTTTTATTAGCACCCTGTGCAGCTGTAGTTGGTTCATCTATCCATAGTCTTAAGTGAAATTCTTCTGAATCATTTGGAAAAAGACTGACTCCTTCAACTAACTTAAAACTTGTTGCACCTGCTATAGTTGGTGTTGCACTTGGATAACTACTTAATATACTAATTGTATTATTAAATGCTGTTTTTACATAAGATGAACTTAGAGTTGATTCTGATAATACTTCTAAGTTTATATCAAGCTCTGTATATACATCACAGTTATTAGTTATTTTAAATATATAAGGTGTTCTAGTCATACCTTCAGAGTCTGATATTGGGTAATTTCCTTCTAAGTTTATAGCGTTACTTAAATCTGTAAATGTTATTTCTAAGCAATCTAAAGTATCTAGTTTATTGATTCCACTTTGTGTTTTACTAATTCTCCAGTAGGCATAAGAAATACTTAGTACTAATACTAATATTACTATGGGGGTTAAAATTATCAAAATTTTTTTTGACTTACTATCTATCTTTTTCATACTTTAAGTATATAAAAAAAAAAGCCTTTTTTCAAGGCTTAATTTCCACTTCTTTCTTTTACTTTGTATTCTTTTTTCATTTTATCTAAGAAGTTAAGTTTAGCTCTTCTAACATAACCTTTTTTAATTACAGTTATTTTATCTACTAGAGGACTATTAACAGGGAATGTTCTTTTAACTACTACACTGCCACTTTTTTTTCTAACAGTAAATGTTTCAGAAACTGATCCACCTTTTTTAGATACTACAATACCTTCAAAAGCTTGGATTCTTTCTTTTTTTCCTTCTTTGATCCAAACATCGACTCTAACAATATCTCCTACTCTAAATTCTGGAGTATTAGGTTTAATTTGTTTAGCGTCAATTTTTTTAATTAGTTCATTCATTTTACAAACGCATCCTTTCTTTATTATATATCTATTATAATCATTAATAAATAAGCGGATCATAAAGGCTTTTTACAAGCAAAATGATTATAACATAACATTTTAGCTTGTTCAAGCGTAAGCTATCTAGTTTTTATTTTATCGGTCTTATAATTATATCTTTTTAGTCTTTTTTGTAGTTCTAAAGCTAAAAATCTAATGTTTTTAAAATATTTTTCTCTGGCTTCTTGAGATAAATATTTTTCATATTTTTTTAAAATAATACTTCTTTGTTTGGCAAGTTCATCATATAGCTTACCAACCTGATCTTCTTCATCATCTTCTGAAGTAAGATATGTTAAAATTTTCATTATAACTGGATTCAATATTTTAAATAATTCTTTTAGTAATATACTATCAATATATTTTTGATAATTAAGTGATATTTCTTGTTTTTTTAATTTTATTAGATAAGAATTTTGATTTAGAAGAAAATCATTAACTTTGAATCTAGTATTATCTTTAATTAATATATATTCCAAATTAATTCCCCCTTATATTTATTGTCTTTTATCATTAGATTGATTTAAAAAGTTCATTACTAAATCAATTAATATCTCTTTTTCATTAGGATCAGATTGAGCGATTAATAATATTATTGCAACGAGAGTGTTACTATCAATTACTTGCTTGTCATTCTTATATAAGATATCATAAAATTCAAGAAAAAAAATAAATAATGCAGCTGCTATTCGTTTGTTCCCATCTATAAAAATATGATTTTTAATTATTAAATACAAAAAGTTAGCTGCTTTTTCTTCAATTGTACTATATAAACATTTGTTATCAAACGATTGATAAATATTTTTAATTATTGACTCTAGTCCTTTTTTTCTTTCTAAAGCAAATACATCACTTTTGTTATTAAGTTTTAATTCATTTATTATTTCTAAGCATTGTTCATAAGTAATAACAGTCATGGCTGTTGTTCCTTTAGGTTTAATTATTTTTTTATGGTCATAATCATCCAAAATATTCAACGCCTTAGAATATTCATTTATTACTTTAATTATTTCCCCAAGTTCAGTATTTTTTTCAACTCTACTGGCAATATTTATTAATTTTACAGTTTTTTCTAAATATTCTAATCGTTTGTTATTAATAGCATATCCTTGAATTAAATAACTTTTTAATATTTTATTTGCCCATCTCCTAAAAATAATACCTTTTTTAGACTTAACTCTATATCCAATAGAAATAATCATATCTAAATTGTAATAGTTTGTAGGCTTATCAGCAAATTCGGAATTTCCGAATTTAGTCATTGTCTCTTCTTCATAAAGTTCAGCTTCTTTGTAAATATTTTTAATATGTTCGTTGATAGTTGATTTTGATCTTGAAAAAAGAAGTGCAATTTGTTTTTGTGTTAACCACACCGTTTCATCTTGTATATTAACTTCGAGTTTTATGTTTTGGTCTTCAAATAATACTATTTCATTTTGATTTATAGACATGTTTACCTCATCCTTTCGTATATTGAATGTTTGACTTATAACTAAAAACAATTAAATCTCTGATTTATTGACAATGTTCTTTGTAAAATAAACATCTTACCCATTATTAAATTTTGTTATTGATTTTTAAGATTTTAATACTGACATTTTTATTTATTATAATAAATCTGGTCTATTATTTTTAGTAATTCTTATTTGTTCTTCTTGACGATACTTTTCTACCTTTTGATGATCCCCTGATAAAAGGATATCAGGAACTTTTAAACCTCTATAAACAGCTGGTTTTGTATATACAGGATAATCTAGTAAGTTATTATTAAAACTTTCTGTTTCTAGACTGTCTTTATTTATAACCTCTGGTATTAACCTTATAACACTATCAGCTATAGCCATAGCAGGTATTTCTCCCCCAGTTAGAATATAATCTCCAATACTAACTATTTCATCAGCTAGAGTTTTAATTCGCTCATCAAGTCCTTCATAATGACCACATATTATAATTAAATGTTTTTTTAAAGATAACTCTTTTGCTTTTTCTTGCTTATACTTTATTCCTTCTGGAGATGTAATTATTACATATGAATCTTTAGTTTTAATTTTATCTAAACATTCAAATATTGGTTCACATCTTATAACCATTCCTGAACCACCACCATAAGGTGTATCATCTACTTGTTTATTGTTAAGTGGAGAATATTCTCTAAAGTTTATTATTTCTAGTTCTACTTTATTTTTATCTATTGCTCTTTTAACGATTGATTCATTTAAAAAGCCACTAAACATTTCTGGAAATAAACTTAAAATAGTTATTTTCATAGCATCAACTCCTCTAAGTTTTCACATATTATTTTATTATTACTAATATCTACTTTTTTTATATAATTAGCTTTTAAAGGAATATAAAATTTATTATTTATTTTAATTAATGGATTTCTTAAATTATTAATTATTTCGGTAACCGTACCTATTAAATCATTATTATTATAAACTTCTAAGTTAAATAAATCATCAATTAAATACTCTTCTTTTTTTAAGTTTAAATCTTGATAATTAAAATAAATATCTAAATTACGATAAATATTAATTTCATTTATATCTTTTATATTATCTATTTCAATTAAATATTTATTTTTATGAACTCTCACATTGGTAATTAGATGTTTTTGATTATTTAAATAAATAATATTATCTTTTTTAAAGACTTTTTCTGCCAATTCAAAATCACTTAATACTTTAAGTTCACCTTTTATGCCAAAAGCACCAGTAATTTTCCCTACTAAAATCTTTTCCATAATTAAATTGTACTAAATTTAGTCTAAAATGTCTATAAATCAGGATTATTTGATAGTAAATTTTATTTTTAAGTATATTATTTTAATTACTTTCATACATAAATATAGAAGTAATATGAAAGGAATGGTTAAAATTAGGGAAAGGCAAAATAATTATGGAGTACTTGTAGCACTATTATTAATAATCATTATGGTTTTAATTAGTTATATAGCTTATAGTAAAGGTCTTGAGAAAAACAATATTAATAATGAAAGTACAACAACAACTACAGAGAAAATAAAGGATAATAAGATTAATAAACTATATAGTTATGAAGAACTATGCGGTAGTGAAACAGATTGCAATAAAGAAATAGTTGAGTTTGATAATTTAAAGATCGATCTAAAAACTATTAAAGAGGATGATATTCTAACTCATAATTTAGTCTTTAGTGGTAAAGTAGATAAAATAATTAATTTAAAAAGATTTATTAATATCCAAGTTTTAGATAGTCAATTTTTAATTATTGAAGAACAAATTAGTTCTGATAGTGAAGATAATAGTTTATTACTTTATGATATTAATTTAACAAAATTAGATACACTAGTAATAAATAATTTACTAGACAAGTCTTTTAATGGCTTAGAAATGATTTATTATACCTACGATCAAACTTGTAAAGAAAAAGATAATAAATATTATCTTAAAAACTCTACTTTAATTGGTAGTAATGGCTTTAATTTAATTAATAGTATTAAAGGTCCATTAAAAGAAAAAGGATTCATATGTTAAATAATATTAAGAGATGTTATTTAGCAAAAGAAAAGTTAATATAATACTTTTCTTTTTTTATATTATAATAACTAAAATTAAATTTTTGATGTTATTAGACTGGAGATTTATAGAATTTGTTGTTTTACTACTTTTTATTTTAATGGTATTATGCTTTTGGAAACATTTAACTGTTTGGGTGCTGCCTCTTCATTTCAGGGAAAATGAAAGGGGCTTGATATTATGAGGCGAATAGATTTTTTAATCATTTCCTATATTATAATAATCATTTTATTAATCTCTTTACTGTTTCAGTAAAAATTAATAA
>CAYTQE010000033.1:0-9988 GCA_964439985.1 uncultured Muribaculaceae bacterium
GGAGCAGTACTCAAGAGGCTGAAGAGGCGCCCCTGCTAAGGGTGTAGGTCGGGTTTTCCGGCGCGGAAGTTCAAATCTTCTCTGCTCCGCCATATTTTTTTGTCTCCATAGCTCAGTTGGTAGAGCAATCGCCTCTTAAGCGATGGGTCGCGGGTTCAAATCCCTCTGGGGACACCAATAATACATAGTAAAATCAACCGAAGTTGATTTTTTAATTTCTAATAAATAATTGAGTCCAGTACATATTACCATTTTGATCTCTTGCTACTCCTACACCTATTTGATTATAATTAGAACTAAGTATATTTGCTCTATGGCCTGTTGAGTTCATCCAAGTATTCATTACTTCCTCACTTGTTCTTTGACCACTAGCAATGTTTTCTGCAGCAGCATTATATGAAATACCAAAAGTATCTAACATATTAAAAGGACTACCATAAACTGGAGAGTTATGAGAAAAATAATTATTAGTTATAAAATCTTCTGATTTAGTTCTTGCTACATCAGTTAGTTGATTATTTTTGGCAAGGGAAGGAACTCCAATTTTTGATCTTTCTACATTTACTAATTGAATAACTTGATCTTCTAAAGAAGCAAATTCATTAGTTGTACCTGGTGTGCTAGGTACATTTGGAGTTCCTGGCATACTAGGAGTTCCTGGAAGATTAATAACTTGATTAGGATAAATTAAATTAGGATTTTTTATTTGCGGATTTGCTCCTTTTAACTCATTTAAAGAAGTGCCATAATTTTGGGATATATTCCATAATGTATCTCCTTTTTGAACAGTATACATGTCTGTTTGGGTCATTGGAATATTTATTTCTTGTCCTGGGTATATAATATTAGGATTCTTTATTTGGGGATTAACACTAATAAGTTCATTTAAAGTTATACCATGCATTAAAGCAATATTCCACATCGTATCACCTGGTCTAACGATATAATTTATCATGATATTACCACCTTTCTATTAATATCTAAATCTACACTATAGTATATGAATTAACAGAAATTTAGTAACAAGCTGATAATAAATTAAATTTTTAGTAAATAAAAGCATATTTAACGACAAAGTAAGCAAAAATGGTTGCAAAATCATAACTTTTATTATAAAATGAAATAGGCTTTTAGTTGAATGGGCCTGTAGCTCAGGTGGTTAGAGCGCACGCCTGATAAGCGTGAGGTCGATGGTTCAAGTCCATCCAGGCCCACCATTTAAATATGGCCCGTTGGTGAAGCGGCTTAACACACTGCCCTTTCACGGCAGCATTCATGGGTTCGAATCCCGTACGGGTCACCAATTTGAAATCAAACTCCTTATGGAGTTTTTTTATTTTTCTTAAATTAAAAAACTGTTGACTCATTTTGTCAACAGTCTCCAAATTCTTAACCTAAGAACTTATTATTAATTTTGTTGTTTTTTTAAATATAACGAACTTCCAATTAATCCAATAATAGATATTGAAGTTAATGTTATATATATTCCCACATTATCTATAGTTTGAGGATTATCTAGTGTATTTTCAGCTAAAGTATAGATACTAAAGTGATTAGTATTAAATTTTGCCATGCCATTTTCTACTTTAACATCATATTCAGTTTTCTTACCACCATCATCAACATAATAAGCAATTAACTTTTTATCTTTAAACTTCTCTGATATTGGTATTTTTACCTCAAATGTTCCATTTTCTAATTTAGTAAAATAGTCTTCTAATGAATTAGAATATAATTTTAAATCAAACATTTCACTATTAGCAAGATTTAATATTTTATTTATTTTTTCAAACTCTATTCCTTTTGTTAGTTTATTAGCACTAATTAAAGTATCTAAAGGAATTATTCCATTATCTGATGAAATTGTAATATCACTAGCAACATCAGAACTAATATATTTAGGATTTACCATGTCTTTTGTACTTCTAATTATTACTATAAAGTATTCTCTTTCACCAACTACTGCTTTATAATAATGCCCACCAGCAGCACTTTGTAAAAAGTATAAATCTCCTTCTTCATTATTATACTGCTCTTGATACCATTCAGAATACTGTTCTTCAACATTTTCTAACCATTCTTCAACTAGTCCACCATATTCAAGTGTAACTTTTTCGGATCCTACATAATTATCAATTCTAGCTTGAGCTGCTTCCATTAATTTATCTTTATCAAGTTCGGTATCATCAGGTACATATATTGCTTGCTGTAAAGTAAAACCCATATTATTGTTGATATAATAAGTAGTCTCATCATATGTAGCTTTAGCAATACCAACTCCTGAATCAGTAAATTCTGATCCCCCACCAGCTCTTATATCAATATTAAAATTCTTATTATTAATATAAGATTTTAATTCACCAGAATAATTAATCATATTTACGCCGTCATTAACCCAGTAATTGATTATTTCTAAATCTTTTACAGCAAATAAATTTTTACCTACTGGAATTTTATTAAAATAACTATCAACTAATTCTTTAATTTTGGTATCATAAGTATATTCAAAATTAATCTCGTGAGTTTCTGGATCCGGATCTGGTTCTGGTCCAAAACAATTATAACAAACCTCACATACTGTAAAAGTCTCATTACATGTAGCATCAAGTAAATAAAAACCGTCGTACTTCATTATATTATCCTCATAAAGTATCGACCATGCCTCAGCTTTATCTTTTGGAGCAATAGATCTTATTTCAAGCTTCCCTTCTGGAAAGACATCTTTAAACACACCACTCATTTCTTCTGCATGTACATTCATAACCCCGAAGATAGTACAAATAGCTAATATAAATACAGACATTTTAAACTTAATTTTCACTTTATCATCTCCTATTATAAATATTTCAATAATTAGTGACATTTTGCAACAAATTTTTCAGTCATTTACTTTGCGTTGAATTCTATTTTTTAAAAATATATATTCCAGTTAGCATTAATAGTACTCCTACTAATTTAGTCCAGTGAAAATCTCCTTTATCAGCACCAAATAATCCAAGCGCTTCTATTAAATAAGATATTATTAATTGAGCTAGTAAAATAAGCATAGTAGCATGAGCTGGACCTAGCTTATCAATTCCTTTAATTACAGTAAATGTAATAAATGCCCCTAAGACTCCTCCTATTAAATATAATTTATTTGGAGCATTAAAAATTGTAAGTAAGTTTTTATGGCCAGTAAAAAACCACATAATAAAACAAACTAGTAAAGCACTTAAATGGACCCATACATTCGTAACCCACATATTAGATGTTTCCATTAATCTGGTATTAAATACTCCTTGAACGCTCATTAATAATCCTGCTAGTAATGCAAAAATAATTCCCATTATTCCTCCTTCATTTTTTTATATTGTACCCAAAAGGATATTTTTAATTATTAATTTACATGTTATAATATTTTAGTAGAGGTAGATATGAAAATAAAATGGAAAAATTTATTTATTTTAATTATAATGTTTATTTTTACAATTATATTAATAATTTCACTAGCTAATATTATAAACTGGAAAATAGATAGTAATAAAATTGAAAAACAAATTAATGATTTAAAAAGTACGGAAATAATTGAAACTTTAGATGATGAATATACCGAGATAATTAATCCCGAGGAAAATAAAGAAAACCCTTACTGGGATTATATTAAGATGAATTTAATTAGTGTTAATTTTAACGACTTAAAAACTATTAATAGTGATGTAGTTGGTTGGATTAAAGTAAATGGTACAAATATAAATTATCCCTTTGTTCAAAAAAATAATAATGATTATTATTTAACTAGAGATTTTAATAAAAGTTATAATGATGCTGGATGGGTATTTATGGATTACAGAAATAATATCAATGATTTTGATAAAAACACTATTTTATATGCTCATGGAAGGCTTGATTCTACAATGTTTGGTTCACTTAAAAATATTATTAGATCTAATTGGTATAGTAATAAAGATAATCATGTTATAAAACTATCTACTGAAACAGAAAATTCTTTATGGCAAGTCTTTAGTGTTTATCATATAGAAACAACTAATGATTATATAGAGACTTATTTTTATGATGATGAAGTATATCAAAATTTTTTAAATCTTCTAAAGGATAGAAGTACATATAATTTTAATATTAATTTAAATAGTCAAGATAAAATAATTACTTTATCAACTTGCTATAATAATGAAGAAAAAGTTGTTATGCATGCAAAACTTATTAAAAAAGCAGTAAGATAATCATACTGCATATAAAATATATTCAGTAGGAACTAAGTCCCCACCATAATATCTTAAATAAAATTTGTATTTTCGATTAAATTTATTTAATAATTTAGGTATTTGCCATAAATGATCATTATTATGATAGATGCTTATTGCGAGCTTTGGTTTATATCTTTTTATTTTCTTTTTTAATCCTTTAAGAGCAAGAAGTTCTCCACCTTCAATATCCATTTTTATAAATGAAACTTTACCTTTTAAATCATCATCTATTTTAACGGTTTTAACTTCTATGTCTCCTGAATTCGCAATTGTTGTTATTGAAGATACTTCCTCACTTTTTATATAAGCTTTACCATGTTTATCACTAACTGCTTTTTCTTTTATCACAATATTTTTTAAATTGTGTTTTTTAATATTTTCTTTAATATATTTAATATTATTAGGAACCATTTCATAACAATACATTTTTTTATAATTTTCTTTGCCAAAAATTTCGATATATTTGATTAAACTATCACCTACGTATCCGCCAATATCAACAAATATTTCTTCTTTATCACAACTTATTAAATCTAGATCAAAATATTGAGAAAAATAATTATCTTTAATTTTATTAATCTTTTTATCATCAAACATTAACCAATAATATAAGATATTTAATAAGACAGTTTTTGATTTATAGTCATCAAGATGATTATAAAACCATTTAAAGTCTTCTTGATGATTCATTAATGTTTTAGCGTTTTTTTCAACTAATTCTGTATTATAATCTAAATCTATTTCACCCCATAATTTATATTTATTATAATAATCGGTAATTGTTTTAAATTTAGAATAATTAGTGTTTTTTAAGTAACTTAAATTATTAATGATAGATTTAATTATTTCTTCAAGATTTCTTTCTTTTATGAAATCTAATAAATAATTAAATTTTTGGTCAATATTATTATTCATATGAAATCACCTTATATATTTTATGATTTATATCTAATATTGTTAATAATGAGAAAAAGTCTTAACTGATTTTTTTTACATTATTATAGTTAAGTCTTGCCCATACTTTATATTCTTTTCCTCTTAGAGCACTTAGTACTAAAGTACTACGTTCTTTTTCAATTTTAGTAATGTAATAAATATCATCATATTGAATCAAACTGGTTCCTTGCCAGTTAATTAATTGAATTGGTAATACTTTATCATATAAACGAAGATCATTTTCAGGAATTTCTTCAATATATTTTTTTAGTTTATAATTTTCTAAGGTATCTTTATGAACTATTTGATCATCATGATAATATGTATAAAAAACTGGATTTACTTTAATACCATTTAACCATACTTCATAATGTAGATGAGTTCCTTTAGAGTAACCACTATTATTCGTAATAGCGATTTTTTCATCTTTTAAAACTATATCGCCTTTTTTTACTATTATACTGCCTTTTAAAAGGTGAATAAATCTAGTTGTTAAACCATCTTCGTGTTGAATTTTTATTAAGTTACCAGAATCATTAGGATTATTTAAATTATTATCTTTTCCATTTACTACTTCTATTACTTTCCCATTAGCTGGAGCATATACGGGGACATTTTCTCCTCCATAATTACGATTCCATCCTAAGTCTATTCCGGTATAATTAGGTCTATTTCCAGGTCTATAACCACTAGTTATAGCAATATATTTTACCGGATATTTTAATTTAATCATTTTGCACCTCATGATTATCAATGTGACTATCTATTCCTTCAATTATTTCTTCAGTTTTTATTTCTTTTAAGTTTTCTAATAAAGATATATCATTATTTATTTTATGGTAATTATTACTAGATAATCTTAATATTGTTGCTAAAAACGCTATTATTACGGTTATAGTACCTACTATTTCTTCACTTAGTGGTAAATTCCATATTTGAGATAATGCAAAATATAAAGTTCCTAAAGCTGGTAAGAGTATTTGAGCAATAAATTTTAACTTATCATATGTTTTATTAGTAATGAAAAACACTTCCTTTCTTAAATATAAGCGATGCTTATATTTTATTATATTAATATTAATTTGAAGTGTTTAATTAGAACAAACAAAAAGATATCTATTTCGATACCTTTGATAAACTTAATTCTATTTTATCTAAAATTTCTTCATCGGTAGCAGTCTTAGCTTCGATAAGAAAGTATAGTCCATTTTCTAGAGCTGCTATTGTTTCTTTAGTAAAAAATCTTTTATTATGATAAGGTTCAGTTATATTATAAGCACTCATTTCATTAATAATTCCTTTTAATGATAAACCTTCATCATCTGTACCAGACTTTATAACTAGGGGTATTAATGTATTTTCTTTTAAAACATAATATCCGATTTTATATTCTGTAATTAGTTTGTCTTCTTTATTTATATATTCTATATCTGATCCTTGAATTAAATTTACATCATAATTTAGACTAATTACACCATTTAGAATAGTTATATTATCACTTTTACCACTAAACATATAAGTTTTACTAGAGCTCATTAAATGATTGCAAAACCATATTAAAATCATTATTATTATTATCAGAACTATTATTAAAGTTCTTGATGAATTCAGTATTTTTTTAAAATTAATCTTCTTCATTGCCAGCACTCCTATTATCTAATACTATTTCTAAAACTTGGGTTTTATCAATAATAGTTCCAGGAATAATTGATAAGCTTTTAACTTTCCCAAAACCACTTATATTATACGGTATTTTTAAAATATTAGCTAGATTAATTATTTCACTACTAGTCCAGCCAATAGCATTTGGCATTAAATATTCTTCTCCACTTGTTAGAAGAATGATTTTTGTTCCAGTTATAACATCAGTATTTTTTAATATTGATTGTTTTATAATAGTTTCACCAGTTCCAATAACGATTGGTTTTAAATTTAATTTTTCTAATATATCTACTACTTCACTAGTTGGTTTGTTTATATAATTATCTATTTTAATTATTTTACTAGAGTCTGTGTCATCATAACGGTCTTCTATGTTTTTATATTTAGCAATTGATTCAACAATTGATTTAGTTACTGCTCCAATATTGGCAGAAGAACCAACAAAATCTTTTGCTGAAAGATAAATAATATATTCTGGATTCTCTTTAGGAAACACACCTGAAAATGAACGAATATTATTATATGAACCACTTGTATATTTTCCATTTGCCATTATATATTGGGCAGTTCCTGTTTTACCTACTAAAGTTAAAACATCAGTTTGATAGTTTTTACCTGTTCGAGCGGGATTTTCGCCATTTACTACCTCATCCATTAAGTCTAATACTTTATTAATAGTTTTAGTACTAGCAACTTTATTAAGTTCAGTTTTGGAACCTTCATATATATTTTTACCTGTTTGGGGATCTACTATTTTAGAAATAATATAAGGTTTCATAGTAACGCCATTATTTGTTAAAGCTGTTAAGGCTTGAATATTTTGAATTGGTGTAGTTGTAATACCTTGACCATAAGCTGCACTTGCTAACTCGGATTCATAGACCATTTCTAGCTTTCCTTCATATTCATTTGGTAATTCTATTCCGGTTTTAAAACCAAAACCTAGTTTTTCATAATAATCTGTTAAACGATCTCTACCTAAGCCTTGAGCTAGTCTAACTGCTGCGGTATTTGATGAATAAACGAATCCTGTATCATATGTGATTTCTCCCCAACCATAATCATTCCAATCACTAATTTTATAATTATCAATAATTACATGACCAGATGGATAGGTTTCATCTCCCTTATATAAACCTTCTTCTATGGCAGCCATATAAGAAAATACTTTCATAGTTGAACCTGGTTCATAAGAATATGATGTGAGAGGATTATTATAATTTTCTATTTCTAAAATATTAGGATTAAAACTAGGAGATGATGCTGAACCTACTATTGCACCAGTTTTAGCATCTGCTATCGTGATACTTGCCCACTCGGCATTATATTGTTCTAATTCCAGAATTGCATTTTCTAAATACATTTGAATATTTGAGTCAATCGTTAAGTATATATCATATCCATCTATAGCTTCTTCAATATATTCATGAGTTCCTGCTATTTTATATCCATAGGCATCTTTTTGATATGTAATACTACCATCTGTCCCTTTTAATTCATCATTATATTTTGATTCAATCCCCATTTCACCAATTATTAATCCTTGATCATTTTTACGAGCATAACCTATAATATAAGATGCAAAATCTCCATTAGGGTAATCTCTTTTAGATGATTTGATAAAATCTATACCAGCTAAATCTAAAGCTTCAATTTCTTGTTTTTTTAATTCAGTTATTCCTCTTCCCCCTGGACCTAATTCAACTTGATAAAAATCTTGATTTAATAAATTAAGGATATATTCTGGGGTCATTCCAATTAAAAGACTTAGCTCTTTAGCAGTTTTATTTTTATCAACAACATGTTTAGGATTATTAATATCAGTTGTTCTTGAATCAGATAAATACGCAATAACAGTATATGATCTTACATCTTGAGAAAGTACTTCACCAAATTGGTCATAAATAGTACCACGGGTGGCACTTAAGGTTTTTTCAACTGTTCTATTTTGAAGGGCAAGAGCTTTTAAATCAATACCATCAACAGCTGGACTAACTGAAATATAAATTATTTTAACAGATATTAAGACAAACAAAAGAACAATCGCGATTAAAAAATATTCGTTTAATTTTACGCAATTGTTCTTTTGTTTCATTTTATCACCATCTATTTTATTACAATAATATTATCATTTATATAACTTAATCCAAATTCTTTAGCAATATCTTGAATATTAGATAAACTTGCTAATTCATTTATTTTCATCGTTAAACTTTCGTTTATAGTTTCTTGTTTTTCTACTTTTGATTTAATTCTTTCTACTTCAATATTACTTCTAGAAAGAATACTTTTAGAAAAAACAACAACTAAAGAACTTAATAAAACTAAGAACACTAATACAGATATCATAAATCGATCTATTCTTTTTATTTTTACCCCATTTTGCTTCTTCATTTGTTAAATCCTTTCCACGACTCTAAGTTTGGCACTTTTACTTCTACTATTTTCTTTTATTTCTTCTTCAGTAGGAATAATTGGTTTATTATTAATTAATTTAGTTAGTGGCTCATATTCTTTTGGAATCTCTGGTAAACCTTTAACTAATGGATTAATTTCACTATATTTTTTAAATGTCTTTTTAGCAATTCGATCTTCAAGAGAATGAAATGATATAACACATATTCTTCCTTTTGAATTAAGGATAGAAATAGCATCATTTAAAGCTGTTTCTAATACTTTAAGTTCATTATTAACTTCGATTCTAATTGCTTGAAATATTTTTCTTTCTGGATGCTGCTTAATAAAATATGAAACTGGAACTGCTGATTTTACTATTTCTACTAATTCCTTAGTAGTTTTAATTTCAGATATCATCCTTTTTTCAACTATTTTTTTAGCAATTGATTTAGAAAATCTTTCTTCTCCATAAGTGAAAAATATATTTATTAAATCTTCTAAGCTATAATTATTAACTATCATCAGTGCGGTTAGTTTACTTTTCTTATCCATTCTCATGTCTAAGGGTGCATCTTGCATAAATGTAAATCCTCGATCTTTTTGATCGATCTGGGGACTTGATAATCCTAAATCAAAAATGATTCCGTCTACTTTGGTAATGCCTTCTTTTTCTAAACATTCTTTTAATTTAGAAAAATTAGAATATATAATTTTAAAGTTATTACTAACTTTTGATAGTCTTTCTT
>CAYTQE010000034.1:0-9712 GCA_964439985.1 uncultured Muribaculaceae bacterium
GTTATTTTAGAATCTCTTTTATAATGATTATTAAATTCAATAACATTTCCTTCAATACTATATACTCTTATTTTTTGTTTATTAATATGTTCTTCAAGCATTTCTGGTAATTCATTTATATTATGAGTTCCAAAAACTAGATCTATATAAGGATATTTTTCTTTTATAACACTAACTACATTTTCTTGTTGAGCCATACAACCACAAAGTGCAACAATTAAGTTTTCTTTTTTACTTTTTAAATGTTTACATCTACCAAGAAAACCAAAAACTTTATCATGAGCATTTTCTCTGATTGCACATGTATTAAGTATTATAAAATCACTTTCTTCAAAAACATCGGTTTTAATAAATCCTAAGGATTCTAAAATCGCACTTATTTCTTCAGAATCATGAACATTCATTTGACATCCATAAGTTCTTATATAATATTTTTTATTAGGATAAATTTTATTATAATCTCTATTTTCATATATATAATTTGGCTTTTCTTTAGTTCTTTTAGCCGCATCTAACATATTTGGTAATTTCATATTAATCACTTCTTTTCTACTTTACAATTATATCATACCTGTAGAATTTTTGTTTTATATATTATTCAAATCTATAAAGTGATATTGAGAAGATAACTTTTATTGTTTCTATACATTAATTCTATTTTAGTATATAATATTTACAGAAAGGAAAATCTATGAAATTAATATTTAAAAATGTTAGTAAAAGTTATTCTAATAAAAAAGTTGTAGATAATATATCATTTGAATTAAACAAACCTAGTATATTTGGTTTTTTAGGTACAAATGGTGCGGGTAAAACTACTTCAATAAGAATGCTTTTGGGAATAATAAAAAAAGATTCTGGAGAAATCACTTTAAATGGAAAAGTAATAACTAAGAAAAATACTAACTTTGGATATATGCCAGAAGAAAGAGGTTTATATCCTAAAATAACAATCTATAATCAATTAGTATATTTTTCTCTCCTTAAAGGAATAAGTAAAAAGAACGCTGATGTTTCTATTAAATATTGGCTTGAAAAACTTGATATGATGGAATATATAAATATGGAAGCTGAAAAATTATCAAAAGGTAATCAACAGAAGATCCAGTTTATATTAGCGGTTATGAATGATCCAGATTTAATCGTCTTAGATGAACCATTTAGTGGTCTTGATCCAATTAATACTGAGCAGCTTAAAAAAGTTGTTCTAGATCTTGTAAAGCAAGGTAAATATATAATTATGTCAAGCCACCAAATGAGTCAAATAGAAGAATTTTGTAGTGACATTCTAATATTAGACCGTGGAAAATCTATTCTGCAAGGCAACTTAAAAGAAATAAAGGATAGTTATGAAACCAAGAAAATCGAAATTATAACTAATGATAATATTGATAAATATTTAAAAAATCTTGATTATCAAAAGAATAATAATGTCTACTTAATTAAAGTTGATAATAAAGATGACGGTTTAAAATTATTTAATCTTTTAGTTAAAAACAAAATTGAATTCATTAAATTTGAATTAAAACAACCAAGTTTAAATGATATCTTTATAGAAAGAGTTGGTAACAAGTGAGAGATGTATTAATTGTTAGTAAATTTACTGCTACCCAAATGTTTAAGACAAAAGCATTTAAAGTTACTTTAACCATTCTTCTTTTAGCAATAGTAATTGGTTTTAATATACCTAATATTATGAACCTTATTAAAGGAGAAAGCGAAAAAGACTCTGATGCATCTCCTACTGATATTATCTTAGTAATGGATAAAGATGATATATATAAAGGTAATTTAGAAGCTTTAAACTATATGGAAGCAGGATATACTTTTGAAATTATTAATAATGTTAAAGATAATAAAGAATTAAAAGAGTTAATAGAATCAAAAGATATTGAAGCCGCTATTAATATTACTGAAGATGAAGACGGAGTTAAACTAGATTATATAACTGATAGTATTGGCCTTACTGGTTATGTTGCTGTAGATAGCTTGATATTTACTGAATTATATAAAGTTACAAAACTTACTGAACTTGGTATAAGCGAAGAAGAAATAAGTAAAATAAATAAACCATTGATTTTTGATATTACAGAACTTACTGATGGCAAATCTGGTAGCATACTTGGACTTGCTATGGGACTTTGTATGATTTTATTCTTTGCGGTATACTACTCAGCTTATCAAGTAGCAGCATCTATTACAGTTGAAAAAACTTCTAAGATTATAGATACTTTAATAACATCTGCATCTCCTAAAACAATTGTTGTTGGTAAAACATTAGGTATCGGAGCAGTTGGTTTAGTACAAGTTTTAGCAGTTACTTTAACTACATTTGTTTCATATAAACTATTTTTACCAGCAGATATGTTACCAGGTATGATTGATATGTCTGGAATAACAATAGGCTTTGTTATTGTATCAATTCTTTACTTTATGTTAGGATATACCCTATATGCATTTATTTATGCTCTTACTGGTTCTTTAGTAAGTAAACCAGAAGATGTACAACAATCTGGAGGTCTTATATCTATTGTTGCTTTAATTGGTTTTTACTTAGCATACTTTTCAATGATGAATCCAGCAAGTTCTTTAAATAAGATTGCAACATTTGTTCCAATATCATCACCTTTTAGTGTACCAGCTAGGTTCATTACTGGTGGAGTAAGTAGTCTAGATTTATTTATATCGATTATAATACTTATTATAAGCATTATAATAATTGCATATATTGCAATTAAAATATATTCATCAGCAATTCTAAATTATGGAACTAAATTTAATATTAAAACAATGATTAAAATGTTTAAACAAAATGAATAAGGAGAGTGAATTATGTATCATTTTATAGGAATTAAAGGAGCTGGCATGAGTGCTTTAGCTCAAATTATGAAAACACTAAATTATGAAGTACAAGGAAGTGATGTAGATAAAAAGTTTTTCACAGAAATTGGTTTAATTGAAAAAAATATTCCGTTTTTTGTATATGATCAAAATAATATTAAAAAAAATATGGAAATAGTTGTTGGTAACTCAATTAAAGAAGATAATGCTGAATTGATAAAAGCCAAAGAATTAAACTTAAATATTTATACATATCAAGAAATGATTGGTAATTTAATTAAAGATTATAAATCAATAGCAGTATCTGGTTGTCATGGTAAAACTACCACAACTGGAATCCTAGCTCATGTACTAGATAATACAGTCGGATGTAATTATTTAATTGGAGATGGAACTGGAAATGCTAATGTTAAAAATAATCTTTTTGCTTTAGAGGCATGTGAATATCAAAGACATTTTTTAAGTTATCACCCCTACTATATAATAATTACTAATATTGAATTAGATCATGTTGATTATTATAAAGATTTAGATGATATTAAATCTGCATATCAAGAATTTTCTGCTCAAGGTAAAAAATTAATTGTTTGGGGAGATGATCAAAATATTAGATCTTTAAAATTAAATGATGTTTTATATTACGGATTAAAAGAAAATAATGATATAATCGCTAAAAATATAAAATATACCAATCAAGGTACAGAATTTGATGTTTATATAAATAATCAGTTTTATGAAAATTTTAATCTTCCGTTTTTTGGCGAACATTTAATACTAAATAGCTTAGCTGTAATAACAGTTTGTTATTTAAAAAATATACCAAAAGAAGATATCCAAAGAGAACTAAGAACTTATAAAGGCGTAAAAAGAAGATTTACTGAACAAATTGTTAATAATAGTATTATAATTGATGACTATGCACATCACCCTACTGAAATAAAGGTTACTATAAATGCCGCAAAACAAAAATATCCTGATAAAGAAATAATTGCTATATTTCAGCCTCATACTTTTTCAAGAACAATGAACTTTTTAGATGAATTTGCTGAAGAATTAAAAAAATCTGATAAAACTTATATATTAGATATTCACCCAGCTAGAGAGAAACAAGAAGATTTTCCTAATATTAATTCTAATATTTTAATAGATTTAATTCCAAATGCAGAACAGTTTAATATAGATGATACTAAAAATTTAACTAAACATAATAATCAAGTATTTCTATTTTTAGGCGCTAATGATTTAAAAGATATAGAAGAAAGATTAATTGATTACTTAAAATAAATAGATAAGAAAACTCTTATCTATTTATTTTAATCGCTGGATCAACATTTTGACTATTAGTTAATTGATTATGATAACTCATTGTAATTAATAATAAGAAGAGGAGGAAACAAAACACTATAACTCCAAAATAATCTTTAATACTTGATATCATATTTCCACGTCCTCTCTTACAATAAAATCATAACACAAACATTCGTACGGGTCAAGAGTAAAACGAAACATTTGTTTGACATTTGACACTCGGTATGTTAATATCATCATAGGAAGTGATTATAGTGAACAAACTAACTAAAAAACAAGAAGAAGTTTTAATATTTTTAAAAAAATTTATCGTAAAAAAAGGTTATCCACCTTCAGTCAGAGAAATATGTGCTGGACTAAATTTAAGTAGCCCAGCTACTGTACACACTCATTTAAAACAACTTGAGATTAAAGGAGCTATTAAAAAAGAAAGTTCTAAATTTAGAACTATTGAAGTAATTGGTGAAAATGAATTTATGCCAAAAGATGAAGATATTGTAAAAGTACCTTTATTAGGTAAGATAACCGCTGGGTCTCCTATTGAGGCAATAGAAAATCCAAATGATTTCTTTACATTACCAGCCAGTTTAATTCCTAACAAAGAAATTATATTTACTTTAAAAGTTGAAGGTGAAAGTATGATTAATGTTGGTATCCTAGATGGAGATATCGTAATCGTCCAAAAACAAAATGTAGCCAGAAACGGTGATATAGTAGTAGCAATGAATGAAGAAAATGAAGTAACCTTAAAAACTTTTTATAAAGAAGAAGATCATATAAGATTACAACCAGAAAACGATAATATGGATCCTATTATTCTTACAAATGTTACCATCCTTGGTAAAGCGATCGGATTATATAGAAAATTTTAAAAAAGAAAGTAAACCTACTTTCTTTTTTAAATGACTAAAACAATAAAAAACAAAATATTTGCTATATTCTGTTTTATTTTAATAATAAATAGATTAAAAATATAATAAATATACTAGTAATAATTATACCATTGATTCTTGTTATCTTATCTTCCTTTTTACCAATACCTAATGACATTGATATAAATGCTCCACCTATTAGGCCACCTATGTGAGCAAAATTATCAATAAATGGTACCATCAATCCAATAAACAGATTAATTAATATTACTGGCATTATTTGTGTTTTTAAAACACCACCTAAATATAACCGATAATGGTAGCCAAAATAAGCTAAGCTTCCTAGAAGACCGAATATAGCACCCGATGCTCCAAGACTTAATTGATTGGTAATAATACTTGATAATAAACTAGCAGTAAGAATACTTCCTAAATATATAGTTAAATATTTTGATTTACCCACAAATGTCTCTATCTGAGTACCTATAATATTAAGTGAATACATATTAACAAGTAAATGGATTAAATCTCCATGTAAGAAACCTGCTGTTAATAAACGCCAATATTGACCTAATCTTACTGCTCCTGGATTTAAAATTAATAAATTTTGGATTTGAGGATAAAACATTGTTAAAATAAACATTAAAACATTTATTATAATTAAAGCTTTAGTTATTACTATCTTTTTAGGCTTAAATATATTTTCATAATTTTGATTTTCTTTTTCAGTTTTTTCATTAATATCATTTGTTATATTAATAATTAAATCTAAATTATCGCCTTTTCTTGTCGTAAATGTTTTTAATCTAGGATATAACTGGGCTAGACCTTTATCATTTCTAACATCTTTTATATTTTTTATTTTATAAGTATCAATATCTTTATCTTCACTTATATTAACATTTTCATTTAAATTTAAGAGTATATTTAAAGTATTTATTTTAAAAGATAAGGTTTTTTTCTTAATTTGTTTTGATATATTTTTAATTTTATAATTATCAAATCTTAGTTGTTCTTCATTATGAATATAATTAGAATTAATTCTAACAATTCGGTAAGGGGCATTTAAATTTTCTAACCAGATTTCATTTTTAACACCATTTACTATTATTGGTTGATAATTTTCTTCAGTTACAAAATAATGAACTAACCTCATAATTATCTCATCTTTAGAACTTACATTTAAACTCATAATTATTTCTCCTCTCGCATATATTATTTTATAACAAAAAAAACTTTAAGTAAAGGGTGATGAAATGTTTAGAAAAACTTTGATTTTTATTTTAATAGTTATATTATGGATAATCCCTTATAGTTTTGTATCCTTTTCTAATAATATATTATGGTTTAACGATTTCGTTCTTGGTATTTTAATATTACTAGAAATTATAATTTTATTATTTATATCTACTAGTGTTTATAAAATTATTAAAAATCATTCTCTTAATAATAATTATTTGTTTATTTTAACTATTAATTATCTTGTTAATTCTATGTATGCTTTCTTTTTATTTAATTTTAATTCTCTGTTTTTTTCTTTTATTAGTTTAGTAATCATTATTATTTCAAGTACTTTTCTCTTTATTGAAAGTGAAAAAATAGATAGAGATTCCTCTATTTATTTAATACCTTATATGACTTTTAACTTTTATTTATTAATTACAATAATCTATCTTTTAATCCATTATAGTTAATTCAGATATAAAATCATTAAATTCTTTAGGCAATTCACAAGTAAACTCTAGATATTTTTTTGTGATTGGATGATTAAAATATAGTTTATTTGAATGAAGGAATTGACCAAAATTTGTACTATTAACATTTGAATATACAGGATCATTATATATTGGATAATTTATATATTTTAAATGTACTCTAATTTGATGAGTTCTGCCTGTATCTAGTTTTAAATTAAGTAAGGTATATCCTTTGTATCTTTTTAATACTTTAAAATGAGTTTTTGCTATTTTAGAATTAATATTAGTAACAGTCATTTTTTTTCTATCAAGTGGATCTCTTCCAATTGGAGCATCAATTGTTCCAGAATCTTCTTTTATCTCACCTATTACTAATGCTATATATTCACGATTAACCTCTTTATTTTTAAACATATCAGTTAATAATTCATGAGTTTTATCATTTTTTGCTGCTAGCATTAATCCACTAGTGTCTTTATCAATTCTATGAACTATCCCTGGTCTTTCATCATCTATTTCACTTAAACTAGTATGATACATTAAAGCATTAACTAAAGTACTACTAGAGTTTCCATTACCTGGATGAACTACCATACCTGATTCTTTATTTATAACAATTAAATCATCATCTTCATAAACAATATCTAACTTAATATCTTCTGGCCTAATATTAGTTTCTTTAATAAACCCTTCTTTAATAATAATTACATCTTTTTCTTTAACTATATAATTGGCTTTGACTTTTTTATTATTAACTAATATATACTCGCTATCGATCATTTTCTGGATTAAGCTTCTAGAATAATCAGTTTTTAACTGTAAAAATTTATCAATTCTTAACTTTACTTGTTCTACTATTATTTCCATTGTCTTCTCCCTTAATTATTGCAATTACTAGTAATAAAGTACCTACTGAAATAGCAATATCACTTATATTAAATACTGGGAAATTATAACTAAATATTTTAAACGCTAAAAAGTCTCTTACATAACCTAAAAATAAGCGATCTATTAAATTACCAGTAATACCTCCAAATAATAATCCAAAAGATAATTTATTGCGATTATTTTCTTTAAATGTATTCATATATCTAATAAGGACTACTAAAACTATAATTGTTATACCAATTAAAATATATAATTTATTATCTAATATACTCCAAGCTGCGCCATAGTTATTAACATAATTTATATTAAAAAAATTAGGTATGATTTTAATACTTTCATTTAATTTTAAATATATTTCAATTATGTTTTTACTAATTTGATCTAGTAATAAAACTATACTTGCAATTATTAATATTTTTTTATTCATTATAATCCCTCTTTGAAAATTATATCATAAAAATATAATAATTGGTTGATATATTATATTCCTAAATTAACAAGTATAACATCACTTCCTATTGTCACTATCTGTTTAAAAGTTATATTTATCTCACTACCATAACTAATTCTACGAAGTACTTTAATTGGTTCAACAACTAAACTATTAATAACTCCATCAGGATTAATATTTATATCAACTATTTTACCAAGTCTAGCTCCATCAACTACATTTACTATATCTTTACGTTGTAAATCACTCATAAGCATATACTTCACCACTATAATTATATGTTTTTATTTTTTTTTATTTCATTAAACGTCTTACATTCTTGATCGCATTTTTTTCTATTCTTGATACTTGAGCTTGAGAAACACCTAAATCATCAGCTATCTCCATTTGAGTCTTTCCATATATATATCTAGCATATAATACTCCAGCTTCTCTTTCATTTATTTTATTTAATGCTCGTTCTAAACTTATTACATCATCTTTATCAAGCCTTTCTTTTTTATCTGCCAGTTGATCAAGTAAGTATATTGTATCTCCTCCATCATTATAAATAGGATCAAAAATACTTATTGGAGTTATTAAACTTTCTAAAGCCGATGATAATTCATATTCAGTTAAATCTAATTCTTTACAAATTATGTCATTAGATGGCTCTATTCCATGTAAAATCATATACTGATCCTTAAATTTTAAAATAGAATAAGCGTTATCTCTAATACTTCTACTAATTCTAACTACTGAGGAATCTCTTATAAATCTTTTTACTTCACCTAAAATTAGTGGAACTGCATAAGTAGAAAACATTACATTATACTCTAATGAAAAATTATCGACAGCTTTAATTAGACCAATACAACCAATTTGAAATAAATCATTTAAATCATGTTTACCATTATTATATTTTTGAATTATACTTAAAACTAATTTTAAGTTACCATTTACTAATTTTTCTTTAGCCAGTAAATCCCCTTTTTGGTATTTTTTAAATAAAGGTGTCATTTCTGAGTTTTTTAATACTTTAAGATTATTGGTGTCCACTCCAGTAATTTCTACTTTATATTTGTTCAAATAAAAAACTCCTCTCCTCACTATATTGAGTAAAAGAAGTTTTTTCTATACATTATTGTTAAAAGATTTATCTATTGAGGATTTACTAATTTAAATAATCCATATCCTATAGCAATACCTGCTAATATAGTTAAAACTATAACTAAAAATAAAATGACCACCTTAACTGTTTTATTCATTTCTTTTTTTTCTTCTTCATTTATAATAGCGTTTTCCATAGTCACACTCTCCTACACTGATTATATTATACTTTAAAATAAAAGTCAAAAAGTTTTTCTTAATTAGACATTTTATTGTGATTAACTTATGATAATGTCTTAAGTAGTATCTTTTGATTATGTCTCAAATGTAATATCTAATATATATAGTTTTCTAATGTTAATATTATGAAATTATTTAGATTTATAACATTAAAAATATTATTTAATGTTTATAAAAGGGATATACCACAACTCTTCATCACTCAGATTGCTTTATATGGATTAGTTAAAGAACCTGAACCTGTTACGCGAGTCTCAGAGTTTATTGAAACTGCAGGCCTGACGCCGTTGCTGTTGTTCACATTGTTGTTGTTCAAGTTCCCCGTC
>CAYTQE010000035.1:0-9554 GCA_964439985.1 uncultured Muribaculaceae bacterium
GTGTAAATATGAAGTTAAATGTTATCATTCCAGTTTATAATGAAGAAGGAAATGTAAAATTGTTACATGAAAAATTAAGCGAAACATTAAATGAAATTGATTATGAACTCATTTTTGTAAACGATGGTTCACTAGATAAAACTTATATAAAATTAAAAGAATTATACGAGGAAGACCCATTACACATCAAAGTTATAAATTTTAGTCGAAACTTTGGTAAAGATGCTGCAATGTATGCAGGTCTATCTCATACTAAAGCAGAATATGCAGTTATAATCGATGGAGATTGTCAACAAAATCCCACATATTTAATAAAAATGATGAGATATTTAGATAATCATCAAGATATTGATCAAGTGGCAATGGTTAATAAAAATCGCACAAAAGAAGGATTTGCGACTAAAATATTAAAATCAGGTTTTTATACATTTATTAATATGATTAGTGATACTAAATTTGTAAAAGGTGCATCAGACTTTAGAATGTTTAGAAAACCAATAGTCGATGCTATAGTTTCTTTAGGAGAAAATAACCGTTTTTCAAAAGGAATATTTTCTTGGGTAGGATTTAATACTCATTATATGGAATATGAAGTTGAATCAAGAAATAGTGGTAAAACTAATTTTAATTTATTAGGGCAATTTAAATATGCTTTTAATGGAATTGTTAATTTTAGTGTTAAACCTTTGAGAATTGCAACTGTAATTGGATTTATTTCATCTGTTGGTTCCTTTATTTACTTATTAATTATTATACTTGAAACTTTAATTACTGGTATTGCAGTTCCAGGATATGCATCACTTATTAGTATCATGTTGTTTTTTGGTGGTATTCAGTTAATAGCAACGGGAATTTTAGGTGAATATGTTTCTAAAACTTATTTAGAAACTAAAAAAAGACCAGTTTATATTTCTAAAAATAAACTAGGCTTTAATGAGGATAATATTTTATAACCAGTATCTACTGGTTTTTATATTATATAAATTCTTTACTTAAACTTTCATGTTTTGTATGAAGTAAATCAATACTCCTTTTACTTAGTGGTTTATCTAAATATGTGTCATAAGCTTTTTTAATAGCTGGATTCTTATAAGGGTATTTAATAATAGCGGCTTTATCATAATTAGTTAATCCTTTACTTCTTTTAGACAAAATGCTTTTCATTTCAACTATTGGCATAATAATTTGTCCTCCACCACCAATACACCCTTGGTTGCAATTCATAACTTCTATAAATATAAACTGATCTTTAATCGGTAATAATTTTTCTAAGTTTCCCATTTTATGAACTACTGCAGTTTTAATAATCTTTTTATTAATTTTAACACTATATTCTTTATAAAAATCTTTATTTTTGATTAAAATCATTTCTTCAGTTAAGTCTTTTCCTGTTTCTAAATGATAGTAAGTTCGAAGTGCTGAAAGCATAACTCCCCCACTAGTTCCATAAATTGTTCCTGAAGATGATCCTGATAACTCATCAAACTTTTCATCTTTTAAATTTTTAAAATCAATATTGTTTTCTCTTAAAGCAAGAGCAAGTTCACTAGTAGTTATCACATAGTCACAATGACTATTTTCTATCTCGTATTTTTTAGCAGTACATGGAGTAAGTGCTACTACCACTAAATTTTTAGACTTTATTTTTTTCTCTTTAGCAAAGAACTTTTTTAAATATATAGCCTGCATCCCGATTGGAGTTTTACATGTTGATAAATTAGGAAGTAGTTCTGGATGATATATTGCTGTATATTTAACCCATGATGGACAGCAACTTGTAAACATCGGTAATGTATCTTCATTATCTATTCTTTGTTTTAGTTCAGAAGCTTCTTCCATAGAAGTTAAATCAGCACCAAAAGTTGTATCTACAACATATTTAAAACCCAGTTTTTTTAAAGACGCTATCATTTTTCCTTCAATAAACTCGCCTGGTTTAAGACCAAAAGCATCTCCTAATGAAACCCTTACTGCTGGACTAGTCATAACAACTACAACCTTAGTAGGATCATCTATTAAATCTAATACTTTATTATAATCATATTTTGGAACTAGTGCCCCAGTAGGACACGTTAATATACACTGTCCACAGTTTATACAAATTGGTTTTTTAGGATTTTTATATCTAATATTAACAATATTAATACATGTATTAGAGCACGCTCCACAGTTAATACATTTTTCTTCTATTCTTGCAAGAGATGGGTTATTCGGATCAACATATACTCTCTTATAGTTTGTTTCTTCTTTTTTATTTTCTATTTCTTTAAAATCAAAAATACCAGCCTTACACAAAGGACAGTAATAACCATCTTTTAGTTTTCCTTCGTGGATAAATCCACATTTTTGACATTTATACTTCATTATTATCACTACCTTAATTAATAATAACAAATCAAAAGAAAAAAAACAATTAGCTAGCTCTAATTGTATTCATATAATTATTAACTGCAGATGCCCAAGCGGTTGATACAGCATATTTTGGATTCATTAATTCTGGAGTTGTTAATCCTTTACTATAATAATTGTTATAAACCATTTCTAAGTATCCGGTAATACCTGCTTCTAATGTTTCATAACTTCTATATGAACCACCATTGCATGAAGGGGACCCTTTTATTCCGCCTATATTATTACATTCTCTTACAAGCTTAGAACAACCCCATTTACAACCTGTTTCATGAAGGACTATAGCTAAAGCTAAATAAGGATCTAATCCTGTTTTTTTAGTATATTCTGCAAAATATAAACCTTTATTTTCAAGATTACTATATAAATTTTTATTTAATTTAATTGTTAATTCTTCTAAAGTTAAACCATCAAAAACTATTTCCTGACCTACTCCTATTACTGGTTCGGTAGTAACTTCTGGAATAACTTCTTTAATAATAGCTTTCTTAGTAGTTGTTTCTGTAGTTGGTTCTTCTATTATTTCTTCTTCTATTATTTCTTCATTAATTATTTTATTAATTACACTATTGACTTCTTTTCTTTTTACATAAGCTACTTTTTCAGTAGACCTTATATTTAAAGATTCAAAATAATTATCAATTATAAAAACACTTATAACTGATAAAGTTAAACCTAAAAAAGTAATTATATATTGTAATCTATTTATTTTCATATTATTTCTTTCTTATATATTATTATAATCATTAACTTCGCTAAAGGTACTTATTTCTAAATCAGTAGCAAGTTCAAAACTTTTATTACCAACTATGTATATAGGAATTATATTCTTTTTAAAATCTTTTATATCTTCTGGTAATGTATTATTTAATTTAACTAGTTTAGCAAGTTCAACACTTGTCATTTTATTATAATCTATAATTAATAAAGCTTTATTTGAATTTGCTGATAAGTTATAAAGTGCTCTTAAATTTAAAGCGTTTTTAATAGTGTTATCTTCATTTACAAAAGCTACTAACTTTACATTTTTACTTTTATGAAGTGAAACAATATCATCTGCGGTGGTTATCGTAAATTTATTTAAATCTATATTCATTAAATCAGAAAATTCTTCTTTTGATAAATTATTTTTTTCTCTAAAGGCTGCTTCATTAGCGGCTTCTTTAGTAGCATAAAATGTTTTATCTTTTCCATCAATAGTTAATTTTAATTCTTCTTCTGTAAGTGATGATATATAAAGTTTATTACCTTTCATATTACAGTTTAATTTTATTACATTTATGCTTCTATTAAAACGATAATTTATACATAATTCATATAAGCTTACCTTTTCTCCATTTGAATCATAAAAATAAGAAAATTTACGATCTTTAAAACTAATTACAGTCATTTCATCATTTTCTAAAAGATACCAATCATGATTAGTAACATGACTATCCAGTTCATCACTGAAATCATAAATTACTAATCCGAAAAAGAATAGTGCGACTAGTATAATAATCATAATAATATTTTGTTTCATTTTCTCACCACGCTACGCTAAAAGAAAGTATAATAGGACAATTAAACCTAGTATTATTCGGTAATATCCAAAGACTTTAAAGTCATTTCTTTTAATATATTTTAATAATAACTTTATTGCTAATATTGAAACAATAAAGGCTGTTAACATTCCTGTTATTAAAATTATCATTTCTGGGGTTGTAAAAACAAATCCAAACTTTAATAATTTTAAAAACGATGCGCCAAACATAATTGGAATCGCTAAGTAAAAAGTATAACTAGCAGCCATGCTTCTGTCAAGCCCTAAAATAAGGCCTCCTAATATTGTTGCTCCACTTCTACTTGTTCCTGGAATAAGTGATAGCAGCTGAAATACTCCTATTAATAATGCTGTCTTGTATGTAATTTTATTTTCACTTACTATTTTTGGTTTCTTATCTTTATTCTTGTTTTCAATTATAATAAATAAGATACCATAAAATATTAGAGCAATAGCCACTGTATAATAATTATAAAATAACTGATCTATTTTATCATCAAATAGGACTCCTATTATTCCAGCGGGAACACAGGCAATAATTATTTTATACCATAAATTAAAAGTGTTTTTTGTTTCATCTTTAGTTTTATTAAATCCCCAAGGAAATAATTTTTTAAAGAATAAAACTACTACTGCTAGGATTGCGCCTAATTGAATTACAACTAAAAACATTTCCCAAAATTCTTTACTTACATTTAATTTTAAAAATTCTTCGGCTAGAATCATATGACCAGTACTACTTATTGGTAACCATTCTGTGATTCCTTCAATAATACCAAGAATAATTGTCTTAATAATATCAGGTAACATCTAACCACTCCTTTATAATTATATCATATTAAATAATTTTACAAATAAAATTTGTTTTCTAAACGTAAAGTCAAACTAACTAGTTTTCTTCTTTTGAATATTATAAGTTATTTTTAACATTAATTTTGTCGAAAGTAATCTATTCATAAAAATAGCTACTTTCATCTTAATAGAAGGAATAATAATTAATTTATTATCAAACATTTTATCAAGAGCGTATTTAGCAACATATTCAGATGATAAACTTTTAGTGTTAAAAGATCCACCAGCAACATTATTAAAATTAGTATTAACTGGTCCAGGGCACAATACACTTATTTTTACATTACTTTTAAGTCTTCTTAGTTCTTCATAAATCGCTGTTGTTAGTTTTAAATTATAGTTTTTACTAGCGTAATAAGTACTTAAATATGGCCCGGATAAAAATCCCGCACTAGATGCTACATTTAATATATAACCAGAATCTCTTTTAATAAAATCTTTTAAAAATAATTTAGTTAAAATATGAACCGCTACTATATTTACATTTATCATATCAATTTCTGTGTTTATATCTGTTTCATTAAAATAACCAAACAGTCCAAATCCAGCATTATTAATTAAAATATCAATATTTTCATTTTTTAATTTTTGATAAAGATTTATAACTTCTTTTTCTTTTGATAAATCACAAATTATAATATGAGATTTCTGACAATTAAAGTTTACTTCTTCTAATTTTTCTTTATTTCTTCCAACTAAGTATAATTCATAACCTAAATTATTTAAATAATATGCTAAGTCTTTACCTATTCCACTACTTGCTCCAGTTATTAAAACTTTTTTCATTTTTTTCCTCTAATCTTTTAATATATAATATTACACTTAACAATAATGATGTTGAAAGAAATACACCTGCTAATACATCTGATATATAATGAACTCCTAGATATACTCTACTTATACAGATACTAAAGATAATTAGTGTTAATAAAATACTAGTTATCCACTTTATTTTTAAAGATAGTTTGCTTTTGATTATTAAATATATTAAAAAACCATAAAAAGTAACACTAGCCATCGCATGACCACTTGGAAATGAATAGCCAGTTTCAATAATTTTATTTATATTAACAGGTCTTGGTCTTGAAAATATATATTTTAATAAAAAATTAATTATAGTAGATATTATAATCGTTATTAATAAGTAAAATGACTCTTTTTTCTTATAAAAGAATACTAAAGATAGTATTAATAAAATAACAATAGTTATTACATCTGCTAATTTAGTTATTATTTTAAAATAATTAGTTAATAAATCTGATTCAACAATCATTAATAAATTATAAAAATTATTATCAAAATTAGATATTTTTCCATTTAATAACATTATAATTATAACTATAAATATAATAAGTGAAATAATAATTGGAATTAAGATTCTTTTTGTTTTCATATCTTATATTATATAGAACTATAACTTAAATTACTAGTTAATTCCTAGAAAAAAATCTAAATAAATTTATTTATTCAGATCTTAAAGCTTCAACAGGATTCTTTTTACTAGCTATTTTAGCTGGTATTAAACCCGCTAAGACAGTTAATACAACACTAATTATAATTAAAGAGATAGCTCCAACTAGAGGTAAAGATGCTAAGTTATTTACTTCTAATTTACTATATATTATTTTATTAATTGGAAAACATAAAGTTATAGTAACTATAATACCAAATATTCCAGCTACAAAGCCTTCAATAATTGTTTCAGCTATAAACACTCTAGATATATCTTTTTTAGATGCTCCTATAGCTCTTAATATACCTATTTCTTTTATTCTTTCAAGTACAGAAATATAAGTAATTATTGCAATCATAATACTAGAAACAATAAGTGATACTGCTACAAATGCAACTAAGATATAAGTTACTACATTAACAGCAGTTGTAACTGATGAAAGAAGTACTCCTATATAATCTGTATAATTAATTACATTATCATTGTTACCTTTTTCTTCTTCTTGATTATTATAATCTTTAATAATATCTTCAATTTTTTCTTTAGCTTCAAAACCATTTGGATATATATTAATACTTGTTGGTTTATCTAAATTAGCAATCCCTAATTTTGATAAATTTTTCTCATATGAATTTATTAAACCATCAAATTTAATACCAGTGAAGATATCAATATTTTTATTGTTTAACTGTGCTTTAGCAATATCTGTTTTTTGAATTTCATTTATAACATATTTTGTTAAATCATGAAGATATCCTACATAACCACTAGTTGCTTCAATTGCATCATCACTAACTTTTAGAATTCCAACAATAGTAAGTTCCAGTCCATTATTTATTAGATTTTTCATATAAGTATTATTTTTACTTTTATCTACCCATAATCCTTTTTCTTTTTGATAAAAATCAGTATTTAATATCAAGCTATATTTATTATTAATTAAATTGTTATATGAATAATTTTTACTATCCAAACTAATTTTTTCACTTGATTTAAATAAATCATTGATTTCTTCTCTATTTTCTATATCAAGTGAGTACATTAATGACATTGGTACTGAATTTTCATCATCTACAACCAATACTATTTCATTATATTTAGTAGGAAGTTTTCCTGATAATATATCATATTGACTATTAAGAAGTGCCTCATCACCAATAAGTTCTTTAAAAACATTTTGGATTTGACCAGCAAATTCAAAAGTCATACCAGTTTCTGCCATTTGTTCTTGATTAGCATCAGCATATGGATTTAAATTTAAAGTATCCGGATTAACTCTAACTATCCCATTTTCAGTGTTTTTACTATAAACATGTAAATCAATATTATATTTATATTGTATATCAGTTATATAATTATTTATATTGCCACCATTATCATCTAAATATTTTTTAAATACTTCTAAATTATTAGTTATTTTTGAAGTTTCTAATTGAATAGATGGACTATAAGATATATCATCTCTTGTACATATTTTGTTTTCTTCACATTCTACTTTTTCTATGTTAGAAAAACTATTAATCATTGAAGAATAATCCATAGTATTTTGGTCAATACTTATTGGATAAGAAGATAGTGTTTCTTTTTCCATTCTTTCTATATAATTATTAACTCCATTTGATAAAGATAAAATAAGCGCGATACCAATTATTCCAATCGAACCAGCAAAAGCGGTCAAAAAAGTTCGGCCTTTTTTTGTCAGTAAATTATTAAGTGATAAAGATAACGCTGTTAATAAATCCATTGATGTTTTTTGTGATTTTTTATTTTTAATCTCATCAGTTTCATTAGTATCATCTTTACCATCATAATAATTAGAATCATCTATTATTTTACCATCTTGTAACTTTATAATTCTCGTAGAATATTTTTTAGCAAGTTCTCCATTATGAGTAACCATAATAACTAATTTATCTTTAGCAATATTTTTTAATATATTCATTATTTGAGTACTAGTTTCAGTATCTAGTGCTCCAGTTGGTTCATCAGCAAGAAGTATATCAGGATCATTTACAAGAGCTCTAGCTATTGCTACTCTCTGCATTTGTCCTCCTGATAATTGATTAGGTCTTTTATTTATATGATCTTTTAAACCAACATCTATTAGGGCTTTAATCGCTTTCTTTTTTCTATCAATTTTAGATATTCCTGATAATGTTAAAGCTAGCTCTACATTTGCTAGAATTGATTGATGGTGGATTAAATTATAACTTTGAAAAACAAAACCTACTCGGTGATTACGATACGTATCCCAAGACCTATCAGTAAAATCTTTTGTACTAATTTCGTTTATAATTAAATCACCAGATGTATACTGGTCTAATCCTCCTATTATATTTAATAAAGTTGTTTTACCAGAACCAGATGGACCTAAAATTGAAGCAAATTCATTTTCTCTAAAATTCACACTTATTTCATTAAGTGCTTTTTGTTTAAATCCTTCAGTTTCATAAACTTTTGATATTTTTTTTATTTCTAACATATTATTTTCCTTTCACAATAAACTATTATACTATAAAGAACATAAAAAAAGCACTTTTTAAGTACTTCTATTTAAATTTAAAAAAATGTTTTATTTTTCCTACTGTAAAAACAATAAAGTCGGAATTTTTTATTGCTATGTTTTTAAATCCCGCTTTACCACCGACTGTTAAAGCAGAAATAAGTGCTCCTACTAGAACTGATATTAATGGTAAAGATACTTTAAATTTACTAGCAATACTTATTGTAAGAACAGCACCTAAACTACCACTTAAAATACCAAAGACATCTCCAAAAACATCTAAACATAAATTGGATACTTGAGCATTATTTTTAAGTAAAGATATTGCTTCTTTAGCACCTTTTATTTTTTTAGAACTCTTAGCATGAAAAGATGATTCTTTACTTGTTAAAACACTTGTTCCTATCATATCAAATATGATTCCCGTTGAAATAACAATTATTAGCAAAATAAATATAATAACAATATTTGAATTATAAGTTATAGCATTAGCGATACCACTAAATATTATTGATAAAATAAAAGTCAATAAAAAAACTTTATAAATCCAGTTATTTTTTTTCAAATGAATAACCTCCCTATAAAGTATTTTTGAAAAACGATGGCTTGTCATAAATTAATTTTACGGCTTTGGTCGAGTTGAATTTCTCTTGTTTTTCTCCAGTATCGGTTACCCTCAGGCGATTTCTCTTTAAAAAAACAAGCTAACAGTTACCTTATTAGTTACTCGATTGCCACATAGTCCGCACTACAATCCTTATAATAAATACACGCTAGAGATTTTCTCATACACA
>CAYTQE010000036.1:0-9346 GCA_964439985.1 uncultured Muribaculaceae bacterium
TGAAGATACTCTAGAACTTCACTTAGATCGGATCTTCCCACATCGTGATATTGTTGCGATGAAAACAAATAATATTGCATCATACTCTGATGTTCTTGTAACATGTATGAGACAGAATCCAAGATGGATATTACTATCCGAAGTTCGTTCAGCAGAGGCAGTTATGGCAGTTAGAAACTCTATATCTTCCGGACATAATATTTTGTCAACAATTCACTCTGATAAAGCAGAAAGTATTCCAATGCGTATGTATTCACTATTAGAAGGTAGTCAAGATATAGAACAATTTTTAGCTTCTATTCATCGCTATGTTCAATTAGGGGTTTCAGTTAAGGGATATATGAGTAAAGAATTAGGCCGCTTTCAAAGAGAGATTATGGAAGTGTGTGAGTTTTATGTAGATGAAGATAATGTATCTAGAAAAAATATAATTTATAAAAAATCATTAACTGGAGCATTTGCTTTAAAAAATCCTACTAAATATTTACTTGATTATTTAAGTATTCAAGGAGTAAATTTACCTGTTGATACATTTGGTATAGGAGCATCAGAATCTGAAACACAACCTAAATAAAAGGAGGTTAAACTATGGAATTAGTTATATTAATATTAATTGCAATTTTTGTTATAACTTACCGAAGAAATACTGGAGATAATTTCTATAAATTTTTAATGAGTGAAATTAATAATATTTATGAAAAATATGCACCATACAGTTTTCAAATGGTTAGAGAAAAAACAAAAGAATTAGGACAAGAATATACAGCGAAAGAATATGTATCTCAAGTGGCAATTTTTGGAGTAGTTGGAGCTGGTATAGCATATTTATATTTTTCGAGTATATTTTGGGCTATTTTATATGCAGTTGCAGCTATAGCGTTTATTCCATACTTAGCTTATCTTAGATGTCAAAGAATTTATAGTGAATTTCTATTTGAACAAATTCAAGTTTATACAACCAATGTTATAATGGAATTTAATACTACCCAAAGCTTTGTTAAAGCTTTAGAAGGTGTCCATGAATCTGGAGTTTTAGAAAATCCTGTATTAGATGATATAAAACTAATGATTGATCTATCATATCAAAATGGTACGATAGATGAGTCTATTAAATATTTTGATGATAAGTACCCATATTATATGGTAAAAAATATGCATCAACTATTTTTACAAATAACTAAAGAAGGTGCTAAAGATTCTGGAGAATCTTTAGAAAATATGCTTCTTGATATTGATATGCTAGTTGAAGGTGTATACCGAGATAAAATGGATAGATCTGCATTTCATAAAAAGTTTATCACATTTGGTTTTGCTTTATATTTACTTGTGATGCTTACTCAGTTCTTATTAGGAACAGAAAACTATATTAAGATGTTAGATGAATGGTATGTTCAAATATTACTTCATTTAATAATAATAATTAATACTTATTTCTTAATTACTGGTGAGAAATTTTACAATGAAGATACGGGGGCGGAATAATGTTAATAGAAGTTTTAATCTTAGGAGTCCTTTTATATATAATTCTTGAATATAACGGTAGTATCAGTACTAATAAATTTATTGTTGATAACTCTGATGTTTTCAAGAAATTGAAAGAAAAAGACTATGAATTTTATGCAAAAGCTAAATATGGCGATGCAATTGATGTTGAAAAATTATTTAATGTTAGACTTCGTAATGGTTTACTTGTTATATTACTACTTGTATTTTTAAACATAACAAATTTAAATTATACCACTATCTTATTATGTATGTTAGCAGGATATGGGGTATTTAAATTATCATATATTCAGCTAAAAAATTATTATAAAGCTCATTTACATAAAATAGATTTAATGCTGCCATATTATTTAAAAAACTTAGAAATATTAGTTCAACATTATACAGTACCAGTTGCTTTAGGGAAATCAGTAGAGGATGCACCTGATATATTTAGAGAAGGTTTAAAAACATTAATAGAGAAAATCAATGCTGGTGACTCAACTATTAATCCTTATATGGAATTTGCTAGAGATTATCCAGTTAGAGATTCTATGAGAATGATGAGATTATTATATCGATTATCACTAGGTAGTAACGAAAGAAAACAAGAACAACTATTAACTTTTTCAAGAAATATTTCTAATTTACAACAAAAAGCCAGAGAATCAAGATATAAAGAAAGATTAGAAAAAATGGAAAGTAAAACAATGGTTATGCTTGTAACAACAGGAATAGGTGTTATGGTATTACTAATAATTTCAATATTAATGATGTTTACTGCTGCTTAATAAATTAAAATTTTACACTAATTGACAAAATTAGTGTTTTTTTTCATTTTAGTATTGCTTTTTATAAATATATGTTTTATACTTAAGATGCTTAGAATAAAATACACATATATTGATGACTTGCATATTTTTATTTATAAAAGTATGCAACCAAATTATTGTAAAAAATAATTTGTAATTTATTTATTATTTACTATATTAATAATTTTTAATTAAATTATTAAATATATAATTAATAAATGATAATTAGTATTATGTGTCAGTATTGAAATTTTCTGAAATATGAAAATCTTATCTGCGCTAAGCATAGCAATTGTTAGGGAGAGAGTGTTACTCCAATAGGTAAGTAGTTGCCGGTCTGTACTGATAATACACCGTTTATATTATAGTTGGTATCTTAACTGATATTAAATATCAAATATATTGTAACTATTCATCAAACCAAACTAGATACTTTATCAGAGTATCTAGTTTTTTTTAAAAGTAAATATATATAATATTTTCAAAAATAGTAGTTTGTTTTGTTGCAATAAAAGATGACCTTTGCTATAATCTATATTAGAATAGAGGTTGTTTTAGTGATGACTGATTTGGTTAGTGTGTATAGCAATTACAAATGTAAAAAACTAAGTGAATATCTTAATCTTGTTTCTAAAATTATTTCAGTTGATCATAAAAAAATCTTAGGCAATAGAAAAAGAGCACTGGAAATATTAGATGGAATAAGTAAAATTTATAATGATAAATATTTATTTATAAAAGAAGTTAGATATGATTTAAGTAAAATGTTTGTTGAAAGTGATTATATTGAAGAATATAACTTTACAAAAGAAGTTAATGCCATCTCTGATTACTTTATAAAAAATAATATTATATTTGATTTAGTTAAAAATGAACCCGAAATAATATTAATGGCTACTTATATTCAGATGGCATATAAATTAGATATTTTATCCAGTAAAATACTAGAAAACGATATTAATTATAATGATGAAATAACTAAAATAATAGAATATTATCATAAGATTGATTTTATATTCTTAATAGATGATGGTAAAAAATATACTAAAGAGCTGGTAGAATTAGTGAAAAAGGATGCTGTTATTGAAAAAGAATTATATGAGACATTAACTAATAAAAACTCATTTAATAAATATATTAAAATAGATCAATTAAAAGATATATATATAACTCAGTATAATTATTATATAGAAGACTTAGAAAAATATGACTCAGTACAAAGCAGAAAAATATATTTTGAAAAAAATGTAGATGATGATTATACAGTCATAAGTGCTCAACTAGCAGTAAATTCATTAGTTAAACAACTTCAATCAAGAAAAAAAACAGGAATGTTTTTAATACCTATTAAGAAAAAGTTTTTAACAAAAGAAAAAAATATTAAAGATTATAAAAAATTATTAGATTCAGATACTACTAGAAGTAAGTTAAAACTTTTAATTAACTATAATGAAGTTAATGATAAGTTAATAGATACTTTAAAACAAAATAATTTAGATTATTATATTTATTGTAATAAAGGTGCTGTAATTGATAAAATTGATAATACAACAAACTATATTTTTAGTAAAGAATTTTTAAAAAACAATCAAATTATCGTTACCGGATCAAAAAACATTATAATAGAATCTATTAATATATTTATGGAAGATGAAGATTTCATTTTCAGAAGAGAAAGGGAGAATAACTAATGAGTGGATATAATGAATTTTTCTTAAAATTTATGGAACCATTTTTTAACGGAATTGTAAATTTATTTAAGGAGATTGGTTTATCATTATTTCAAATTTTTAATGTTCTTAATTATATCGATGTTATAAAAGAATATTCAAAAGAATTATTAGGTGCAGGAGTAATTATGATAATATTAGCAAGTTTAGCTTTACTATTATTATTTGGATTATTCTTCTATTTAATTTATCGTATTATAACTGGATTTATTAAATATAGGCATCGCGCTAGTCATCAACAAGCTTTAGTAGATGAAATAGATAACTTAAATAATGAAGTTATAAAATTAACTGGAGAGAATCAAAAATTCCTAGCTATGACTGACCCAGCTACTGGAAATATTGAATATGATGAAGAAGGAAATGTTATTAATAAAATAGGAGAAGGAGAAAGTAGATTCTTTAAACTATCTCAAGTAGATGAAGCAATGGAAACTTATACTCCTGAACCTTTTAATCAAACTATTACTTTAGAAGAATTATGTAATACATTTTTAAATTATGCCGCATCAAGTATGGGATTATATTATAATATTGATTTAATCAGATTATTTATTGCTGCCTTTGCATCAAATAGATTAATAATTCTCCAAGGTATATCTGGAACAGGTAAAACATCTCTTGCTTATGCTTTTGGGAACTTTATAAACAATGATGCAGTAATTGCCCCAGTGCAACCATCTTGGCGTGATTCATCTGAACTATTTGGTTATTTTAACGAATTTACGAAAAGATTTAATGAAACAGAAGTATTAACTAAAATGTATGAAGCAAAATACAAAGATAATATATATGTAACATTACTAGATGAAATGAATATATCACGTGTGGAATATTATTTTGCAGAGATGTTATCAATACTTGAATTACCATCATCTGATGAATGGGTTATAGATTTAGTTCCTAATGCATGGGATAGTGATCCAAAATTAGTTGAAAATGGGCGTTTAAAAATACCTACTAATATGTGGTATATAGGTACTATAAATAATGATGACTCGACATTTATGATTACTGATAAAGTTTATGACCGAGCAATGCCGATTAACATAGATGATAAAGGAGTAGAATTTGATGCGCCAAAAACTGAAGCAGTTAATTTATCAAGTATTTATTTCGCAGAAATTTTAAAAAAAGCAGCAGGTGATTATCCTGTATCAGAAGAAACATTAAGAAAAATATCTTTAATGGATGATTATGTAATTGAAAAATTCAGACTGGCTTTTGGTAATAGAATAGTAAAACAATTAAAAGAATTCGTTCCAGCATATATTGCATGTGGTGGAGAAGAAATAGTCGCTATTGATTATATAATTGCCCATAAAATATTAAGAAAATTTGATCAATTAAACCTAGCTTATATTCGTAATGAAATTGACGGATTTATATCATTTTTAAATCAAACATTTGGAGATGGTGCTATGAAAGAATGTATTGCTTATTTAGAAAGATTAAAGAAAACAATATAATAAAGGAAGATATGTATGAATAATGAATTGCAGATACTGACCAATAGTATTCCTGAAGAAGAAGTAAATTTATTTATGGTTAAAACTGTATCAAATGTTACAGCTAGAAAAAATACTGAAAAAACAACAGTAGATTTTTCGTGGGTTAATACAATTCATGATGCAATTCCTTATTTAGATAATATCATTCGTAATCCAAGAAGATTTATTGTTCAAGAAGAAGATATTATTCCAATAGAAAAAACTAAAAAAGTAACAGAAGAATCTATCAAACATTTAGCCCAACACACTTCTTTAATTCAAGAAGTTGATAAAGATGGGGTAGTTAAACCTATTAAATTATTAAATATATTTAAAGAAGAAACTATAGATTTGTATGAAAATAGATTTGTATATTCCTTAATTAATAACTTATATGTATTTGTTCAAAATCAGTTATCTTATGAAGATGAAGAATCTTCTAATAAAGAAATAAATACTTTAAGTTATGAAGCAGCAACTAAATTTAAAAATGAAGATATTAAAGTTTCTTTATCATTAAAAACTGCTAATTATGAAAAAATAGTTGGTCCGGGTTCAAAGACTGAAGAAATTAAACAAAAAATAGAATCTATTAGAGATATATTAGAGGATTTTAAAAGTAGTCAATTTATGAAAAATATGATGAATGCTACACCAGTAAGATCGCCGATAAGAAAAACCAATGTTATCTTAAAAGATCAAAACTTTATCTATGCTCTTAGATTATGGGAGTTTTTAGAAAAAACCAATATTGAGAAACCAATAAAAAAACATCAAGAAGAAATAGATTTAACAAGTGATTTATTAGATAAAAAATACTCTTTAACATATTTTTTAAACTATTATATTTTAAAAAATTTTGATTCATCAGCAGTAGATGGTGATCAATCAAAATATGCTGGTTTAAAAAAATTAATTTTTGATACTGCTAAAAATTTTAATACTGATGAAAATGAATTAAAAAATATAATAAATAATGAATTAAAACTAGCAACTAAATATAAACAAGATCAAATTAGAGGAATAACTGAAGCATATAAAAAATTTGCTGATAATCATTTAAATAGAATTGACCAAGCAATTAAGTTATTGAAATAAAATCTTTTGAAAGGAGAAAATTATGAGAAAGAAAGAAGCAAAAATAAACCCTATTATAGGGAGAGCTGGACAAACAATAGATTTAATTAAATTTAATATTAAAACCGAACAGGAACAGTACGATGAAATAGAAAAAATATTAAAAGAAATATATCAAACAGATTTAGAAGTAAATAAAAAACATGTTCATAAATGTATCAAATTAACTTGTAATCCTAAAAACGATTATGTATTTTTACCTCATAATCTAAAAGTTTCAAAAGAAAAATTATTATTAAAATTTACGGTTGAACCGAAAAAATCAGTAGGTTTTGGTTGGGTAATGTTTTCTATATGGTTATTTTTATTCGCACTAGTTGCTGCTACATATGCAGGTTTTGCTTATATGAGTGTTGCTCATTTAAATAAAGATATTGACGGAGATGGAATACCAGATATAAATATAGATATAAATAGGGATAATATAGCTGATATAAATATAGATATTAATAACGATGATAAACCTGATTTAAATATAGACTATAAAGGAAATCGTAAAGCTAGATTTAACTTAGATAATGATGATGATAATGAACCAGACTTTAATTTAGTAAATCCAGCCTTAGGAGATTCATGTAGTGTATGTTCGGTTAATTGTGATATAAACGGTGATGGATGGCCTGATATTAATATTGATATTGATGGAGATGGTACACCAGATTTAGATATAGATACTGATGGAGATTGTATTCCAGATTTAAATTTAGATTTAGATGGTGATGAAAAATGTGATTTATTCTGTGATACTGATGGAGACGGAATATGTGATACAAATTGTACAAAACCAGCACCACCTGAAGATGAAGATCCAGATGAAGATGAAGATGATCCAATTGGAACTGGTAGCTCTATAGTTACTGGAGAACCAGATGTTGAAACATCAACACCATATATATTAATCCATTATAGTGATGGAGAAACAATTAATGTAACTGGATTATTACCAGAAGATCAAAATTTAATACCTGGTTATGTACCTAGTGATAAACCCTTTAAAGAGTTTACTGTAGAAAATCTATCTGACTATCCAATGGTCTATAATTTAAGATGGAAAGTTATTGATAATACATTTACTACTACTAATTTAAAATACAATTTAATTGGTACAAATGGGGCGCCAAATATAGCTGGAGCAACTATTCCAAAAGTAACTGGTGAAATGGTAGAAACAAATATATTTATTCCACCAAGAGTTATTCAAAAATACACAGTAGAAATATACTTACATGGAATAGGTGCACCACAAAATGAAGATCAAGGTCGAAAATTTATTGGTCACATGGAAATCACTTTATAAAAATTAATAACATGTTATTAATTTTTTATTGTTTTTATCAATATATATTGATTTTATCTATATATATTGATATTATTATATTAATAGATAAGGAGAACAATCATGAATAAAAATAAACAAAAATCTTTTGCGTTTGTATTAATTACTATAGTCCTTACAGTACTGTTAATATCAATAGGTGCATCTTTTGCATACTTTACCGCAAATTTATCAGGAGGAGAAAGCGCAACTACAATTACTGTAACAGGTGGGTCAATGAAAATAACTTATAGTAGCGGACCTAATATTAATATAGCTAACATAATTCCAGCTGCAAATGCAATTGATACAAAAGTTTTTACAGTAGTTGGAAATAATACAACTTCATTACCAATGGGATATAAAATATCATTAGTGGTAGAATCAAATACATTTTCTAATCTTGCTTTAAAATATAAGTTAATAAGTAAAAATACAAGTAGTAGTGGTACTCCCGCACCTTCTAGAACTACCCTAACAAATATAGGAACTGGACCAAGTACTATTGATTTAGGAAATGGTAATTTTACTGTACCAACAGGAGGTTCAAAAACCCATACATATAATTTAGAAATCTATTTTCCAAACGCTGAATATCTTCAAAATGATGATCAAGACAAACAGATTAAAGCTCATGTAACAGTTGAAAACTATAAACTATAATCTATAATTATTGTTAGTTTTCTTTAAAAATTATAAGTTTTATTCAAACTTAAAGTCAAAGAATAGTTAAAACAGAGTTTTCTGTTTTCTTTTTTTTGTTTTTTCATATAATTAATCGGTGATATTATGTTTTATTATAAAATACAAAAAAGATTATATATTATATTTTTGATTATTTTATTATCTTTTTTAGCTATAATATTAAGATTATTTTATGTTCAAGTATTTAAAACTGAGGATTTAAATAAGTTGGCTCATAATTTATGGAGTCGAAATTTACCAATACTGGCCGATCGTGGTCTAATTACAGATCGTAACGGTTTAGTTTTAGCTAGTAATATAACAACTACTAGTTTAGTTGTTATTCCTAATCAAATTAAGAATAAAGAAAAAGTTGCAACCGATTTGGCTAATATTCTTAAGACTGATTATTTAGATATGTATAAACACGTTTCTAAAAGAACTTCAATTGAGAGAATCCATCCAGAAGGTAGAGGACTTAGTTATGAAATAGCTGAGGCAATAAATGCTTTAAATTATGATGGAGTATATTTAGTAAAAGAATCTAAAAGATATTATCCCTATGATACAATGCTATCTCATGTTCTTGGTTATGTAGGAATAGATAATCAAGGTTTATCAGGTATTGAGCTTGAATATGACAAATATTTAAAAGGTACGGATTAGATTTAGATATAGAAAAAATAATTTATATGA
>CAYTQE010000037.1:0-3536 GCA_964439985.1 uncultured Muribaculaceae bacterium
ACAATACTAGCGTTAAATGTTTTACCTAAATCTCCTAATTGATCATAATCTGTTTCATAAAAATAGAATTTTATTTCATATGAATGTACTGCATTGGTCACTGTTCCAATAAATGATCCATTATCTATTATTTCATTTTGATAATTTAATCCTTTTCTTGTAGTTTGATTGGGTATTAATGTTCCGTTTCCTGTATTATTAGTTCCTATTAATGTATAACTTATTGCTGAACTACTAAATGTATTTTGATATATTTGAATTTTTAGTTGATAATATAAGTTTGTTACTGTTGTATTATTAGCTGTTATAGTGACATTTTTGGTAGCAAATGGTTCGGTAGATGGAGCTATATCTTTAGCTGATATGGCTGAACCAGTTTCATAATGAAAAGTCATTTCACCTGCATCTGCATCTATAGTTGGTTCTGTTTCAACTCCTATTAAATTTGCATAGAAAAATGAATAGGATATTCCTAGTACTAGAAAGAATAATGTAATAAATATTAATATAATTAAGATATGATTTACTTTACCAATAGTCCTCATCTAACTCTCCTATTCTTATTTATTATAATATTTTTATGCATTTTAATCAATCAAATTTCAGAAAATTTGTTTTGTTGACAAAATCAATTCAAGAAAAAACCATTAGTTTTTTACTAATGGTTAATATTATTTAACTATTTCATATTCCCAGGTTACTCGATATATAATACCAAATAAGCAAGCATTGGTAATATCTAAATAATTGAACTTAGTTGAACATTGTCTACTAACATTACCTGTCCAAGTAACACCACGATTATAAATATTATATGAACTCTTTACTACACTAGCACTATATATGGTTGCTAAGTTATTTACTGTGCCTGATGTGTAATCTCCATTGTTATAATTATATTCAAATGTTGATTTATGTAAATTTTCTAAATTATGCATATCAGTATCTGAACTTAAACTACGAATAAATGATAATGATTTAATTCTAACATCTTTATAATCTGAGTGACTTAAAGATTTTGGTATAGCTAAAGTATGATTAACTGTAAATGAATTTACTTGAGAATTACCCCAACCTGCTGAATAAACTTCTGTTGTAGCTGTTTCAGTTACATTATATTTAGCTACTAAAGTTATATTTTTATATATCCTAGTATTAAAATTAAATAATTTATTATTATAATACCAACCGATAAATTCAGCATTCTTTCTAACTGGATCACTTGGTTTTGATACATAACTACCTGAATTTATAGTTTTTGATGATTTTTTTGTACCACCATTACTATCAAAACTTACTACATATCTAGTTTGAGTAGTTACAGTATTAGTAACTTTTTTAGTAGTAGTCGTTGTAGTTTTTGTAGTTGTAATAGGTTTAAGAGTACTATTAGATGTCCATTTAGCTAATAATATAATATTAGTGTTCACTGCTGAATTAAAATTATATTCTTTATTATTATAGAACCAACCTAAGAAAGTATATCCAGTTCTTGTTGGATTTGATGGTCTAATAGCAGTTGAACCAATTTTTATATATTGCATACTAACTTTAGTACCACCATTTGAGTTAAATATCAATGATACATTATTAGCTGGTACTGTTGTTTTTTTAACTTTACTAGTAACATACCCAACTTGATCATTTTGTGTATTATTGGTATTTGAATTATTATTATTATTTCCACTATTACTATTAATTTTACGTGATATAGTTGTTTGTTCATTATTATTAATATCAGCTGTTGTAGAAGTAGTAACTTTATCTTTATTTTGGTTTAAATATACATAAGTTGTTTCTTTTTCTTTACCACATATCAAATGAATTTCTAATTCATAATCATTTGTTTGTTTAGTTGCTTTTACATAACTATCTTGAACATTACAAGAATTTCCATCAATATCATTTAATGTTCTGACAGCTCCCACTTTTATTAAGTCATCTAAACTTACTTTGATGCTTTCATTAATTCGAGTTGGTAATTTATCACTGTCAAAGTAATCATTACTCTTAGTTCTTAATGTCGCCATATTGTTTTTAAATTCAGCACTATATTGATTAGAGTTTTTATTATTTAGCGGTAATAACTTAATTATTAAAATAATAACTATAATTAAAAGTGCTAGTTTTATTAAAAAACCTTTCCAATCAAATTCTATACTTTTTTCTTCATACATATAAAATTCACCCCTGATTCATATATGCGCTTTATACTACCATTATTAAAGCGAAATGTCAATTAAAACCTATAATAGATTGTTTTAAGATTGAGCTATTTCTAATTTAGAATCAAAATATTTACCTAATATTTGATCAAATGTTACATTATCTTTTACTTTATAATATATTAAATATTCTATATTTTCATAAGAACCTATAATAATATTATCAATAAGAAATACATCATAGTTTCGATTTGATTTTATATATCTACTTTCTAAATCGTATTCTATATCATTTATATATATCTTTAAATTAGAATAATTTAATGTTGATAGCTTAGAATACATTAATAATAACTCGCTTTCTTGTTCATAATTAGAATAATTATTAACTATAAAATTAACTGGTTTAAAATCATATTCGTCATTTAGAATTTCAACTTCATTTTCATTTAAAATATAGATTTGCAAATTAGATTGTAAACTTATATCTTCTGTTTCAAAAATACTAGCCGCATTTATCTCTTCCCAATAAGGAATACTAAATGCTAATAATAAAGAAACTACAAAAATCTCTAATAATGAAAAAATAAATTCTTTTATCATAATAACCCCACCTAAAAAATTCTCTTATATAGAGAATTTAATTAATAGTATTCTAGCATAAAACCCATATATAATCAAAATAATTATTTTTTGTTATTATTTTGTTTATTTTTATTGTTTATTTGTGATTGTGAGTTTTTCTGTTTTTTATGTTGTTTATTTTGTGAATTATTATTTTTAATGGAAATGTTTTCTTTATTATTGTTAGTTTTATTTTTTTGTTGAAAACCATTATTATTATTTTTATTTTTATTATTGTTTGATTTTTTATCTATATTATTATGGTTTTTATTTTTTTTAGATTTTTTATTATTATTTTGCACTTTTACTTCTTTAATATCTTTATTTATAGTTATTAAATTAGTATTATTGTTTTTTTGATTTTCCTCTAATTTTTTTTGTTCTATTTTTTCTTTCAATATTCTTAAAGATTCTTCTAAAGATACTTTATTCTCTTCTGATTTCTCTTCTATTTTATTATTTAAATTAGAGTTTAAATATAAATTATCTGCTTTCTTGGTTTGTTCTTCAAATTTAACTTCTTCATCTAAATTTATAAAAAAGCTATTATTAGTAATTAAATTTTTCTTCTCATGTTGATTTAAATTTTCTTGTATATCTATATTTGGTTGTTCTTCTATGTTTGATTGATTTATATTTTCTTGTATATCTATACCTGGTTGTTCTTCTATATTTGATTGATTTAAATTTTCTTGTATATCTATACTTGGTTGTTCTTCTATATTTGATTGATTTAAATTTTCTTGT
>CAYTQE010000037.1:3636-9341 GCA_964439985.1 uncultured Muribaculaceae bacterium
TTGTATATCTATACTTGGTTGTTCTTCTATATTTGATTGATTTAAATTTTCTTGTTTATCTATACTTGGTTGTTCTTCTATATTTGATTGATTTAAATTTTCTTGTATATCTATACTTGGTTGTTTTTCTATATTTGATTGATTTAAATTTTCTTGTATATCTATACTTGGTTGTTCTTCTATGTTTGATTGATTTAAATTTTCTTGTATATCTATACTTGGTTGTTCTTCTATGTTTGATTGATTTAAATTATCTTTTATATCTAAACTTGGTTTTTCTTCTATTATCGGACGTTTAATTATTTCTCTAGATTTTTTCTTAATTTTTTCAAGAGTTTCTAGTACTTTTTTATTTTCTTCTTTTACTACTAAATTAGATCCACTACCAGTAATGCTTTCTGCTCTTCCTGTAACTCCAACTATTTTAAATAATTTTAATATATCATAGATTATTACACCTATCGCAGGAATAAGAATTATAAATACCCATCCCATTTTTGTAGCAAGTAATGCTTGAACTCTTCCTAATTGAGGTATTTTTAAAACAGTTTTACCCAAAACATCATTTTCTTTTATAGGTTTAGAATCAGCTACTGGATTATAATCGCCTTTAGTTACAAACTCTCTTTCTTCTGTTTCTTCATTTATTTTTATATCAATGATACGGTGGGTAATAGGAATATCTGATATTAAAGAGTTATGAGATTTATAAGTAATTACATCGCCTTTTTTTAAGGTGGAAAAATCATCAACTCTAATATTTAAGATAATATCATAAACTTTAATAGCTGGTTCCATACTACCACTGGCAATAGTGTATAAAGCAATTTTCGAAGGTATTCCCGTTTTTTGAGCTATTATTTTATTTGCGATTACATAATAAATTAAAAAAGCTCCCACTATAAGAAGTACTACTATTACAGCAGTTGTTAAAAGTTTCATAACGTACGCTAAAGATTCCTTAAGTGATTGATCACCATCTTTAGGACTATTAACCATAGTACCACCTATTCTATTCTCTACATTACATTATAAGGGTTTTTATAACAAAACGCAAGATTGAAGAGAATAATTTTCAAGATAATACAAAATATATTATTGCAAAAAAAAAGCCAAAAGGCTTGTTTTCTTATTATGGTGCTGTTGGTGCTGTTGTATAAACTTGGCCAACTTTAGTATTAACATGTCCAGCAAAAGTTTTACCTTTGTCAATATCTTGATTTCCACCAGTTTCTCTAAAATATATTCTCAGAACATAGGTATGAACAGAATTAGCAACTGTTCCTTCAAAATAAGCATTTCCTAACGCTATTGTTCTAGGGCCAGTTTTTATTGGCGTTTCACTAATAGCTGGTGCAATTGTTCCATTTCCTCCAGTTCTTGTAGATTCTAAAGTATAACTTAAAGCATTATCAGTAAATGTATTGGCTGTAATAATTAATTCAATGCTATAAGGCATTGTAGCTGTAGTAGTATTAGATCCAGTTATTGTAAAATTTTTAACCATTGCTGGATCTTCTTCTTCTGGTAAAATATCATCTGCAGTCATTGCAGCATCACCTTCATAAGCTATTTCTAACTTACCGGCTCCAACTGTAATAGTTGTTGATGTTTCTCCACCAGAGATATTTGCAGTAAAGTATGCAAATGTTGCACCAATTACTGCTACTAATAATGTAGCAACTCCAATTACGGTTAATAACAATGTATTTGTTCTATTTCCAGTCATTATTTTTTATCCTCCTTCATTTATTTTTTTTAAGGTTGCGTTGTTGTTGTTTGTCCACTTGTTTCAGCACTTACTGAAATATGAGCATACAATATTTTCTCCATATCACCGCTTTGATCTACTCCAGTTTCAGGGAAATAGACTGTTAATGTGTATACGTGAGCTACTTCGCCACCAGTCGGGCCATCAAAGATTCCAGTCCCTAAATTTTCTGTTCCACTTTTAGGAATACTCGTTTGAGTTAGTATTTCAGGAGCTTTTGTTCCATTAGTCGATGAGGTCGGTTCTACGGCTAAGGTATATTTTAATGCATTAACACTAAAAGTATTGGTTTGAACAACTAAACCTAAATTATAGTAAATATTTGTATCTAATTCAGAGTTACCTTTTACTGTAAATGTCTTTGTACCCCAGTGTTCTTCTCTTGGCCATACGGCGTACGATGTAATAGCATTTCCTCCATCAAAGACTGTTCCTATTGTTCCAGAATTAATAGTCATTGTAGTTCCGGTTTCTGCACCTGTTAAAACAGCAGTAAAGTATGCAAATGTAGCACCTACAACAGCAATTAATAAAGTTGCAATTCCTATAATTGTTAATAATACCGTATTACCTTTTCCTTCATTCATATGAATATCCTCCTTTACTATATCAATAATAGCATTTTGAAAAAATAAAATCAATGTATTTTTTACTTTTTTTCATTTTTTTGATATTTATAATATACTTATATGAATTAAAATATATATATGTTTATATTATAATTAGATTTTGTTTTTTCATACATTGTATTTTTTCTTTATTTATAGTGAAATTATTAAAATTTCTTAAATAATAAAAAAATTGAAAATTTATTGTTTTTCAATTTTTTTAACATTATGGTATATTGCGGATACATCATCTATTTCATCCAATAAATTATATAATTTTTCAAATTGTTCTAGATCTTCTCCTGATAATGTAATTTCTTCTTTAGCAAAATTGCCCACTTCATCAAATGTATACTCAATATTAGGGATTAATTTTTCGATAATATCTTTTACTTTATTTATATCAGAAGGTTGTGCTGAAATTATTATTTCTCCGTTTTCAGTTTCAAAATCGATAATTTCAATTCCTTCATTAAGTAAAGATTCAAATAATTCTTCTTCTTTATCACTAATAAAAGATACTATTCCTAAATAATCATAATTATAAGCTACACTATTAGTTACTCCTAAACTTTTATTTACTTTATTAAATGCAGCTCTAACAAAGCCAACTGTTCGGTTTACATTATCTGTCAAGCATTTAATAATAAAAGTACTAGCCCCTGGTCCAAATCCTTCATATGTTACTTCTGAATAATCATCACTACCAGTTCCTTTAGCTTTTAATAGAGCTCTATTTATAATATCACTTGGAACTTGGTCTTTTCTGGCTTTATCAATTATTCTTTTTAATGTAATATTAGTTTCTGGGTCAGGAGTTCCTTTTTTAGCAACTAAATATATTTCTTTAGCATAATTTGTATATAATTTTCCTTTGGCAGCGCCAGTTTTTTGAATACTTGCTGCTCTTACTGAGTAAGCTCTTCCCATCTCTAATTCTCCTTCTATATTTTAAAACATTTTGCAATTATCAATAAATTCTTTAAATAATTTCTCTGTAACTAAATTATATTTACGCATATATCTAATTTCTTTTTTTAGATTGTAAATTTTTAATTCTTCGAAATCATATTTTTTAAATAAATATTCGATTATTTTTATTACTAATGTTTTATTATCATTTGTTCTAAATCTTCTTTTTAATTTATTTAATGTTTGCCGATTAATATTTCTAATTAATCTTTGGTAATATTTATCTGATTTTTTATTAAAATAATAATTAATACCATCTAAATTTTTTATTACTTTTAATGTATCATAGTATCCCATTTTCATATGTTTATAGTTTGATTCTTTCTCAAAAAATAACATGGAACCTAAACTTTTATTAGGTTTGATTTCTATTACTTTAGTATTTGCATCTACTAGTGGTTGTTCTAAACCAATCCCATGAATTCTGATTGCGTATATTTTATTACATCCTGCTTTTTCTAAGAAAGAAATTGGTAGAATATTATAAAAACCACCATCTAAATAATAGTTATCATCTACTATCTTTTTAAATGAAAATATTGGTAAGTAACAAGATGCTAAAATGTATTCAGCTACTTTTCCTTGAGGAATATCATCTATCGTTAATTCAACAGGAGCTAAACCTTTAACTTTAACTGTTACTAATCCAAATTTGATTTTACTATTACGAATTTTTTCTTCATCAATATTTTCTTGAATTGCTTTTAATAGCTCAGTAGTATCTATACCTTTATTTTTTAATATTTTTTTGATATTATTTATTCCCAGTTTAAGATCATCAAAGTTCATTTTTTTAGTTTTTATTTTATTAACTATACTACTATTTATACCTAGTATATCTGTAGTTGTATTAAGCCATAAATTTACCATTTGTTCTAAGTCACCTTGGACCATTAATGCAGCATTTATTGAACCTATTGAAGTACCTGCTATCATATCTGGTTTTACCCCATTATTAACTAGAGCAATATAAGCCCCCGCTTGATATGCTCCTCTTGCTCCTCCACCTTCAAGAGCAATTCCAATCATTTAAATCACCAATCCTAATAACATAATTAGTATCCCTGTAACAATTCCATAGATTGAATACTTATTGAAGTTTTCTTTTAACTCAGAATACAACTCAAATAATAATATATAGATAATCATTCCTATTGTTATACTTAATAATAATCCTAAAATAAAATCTGATAATAGATATTCAAAACGGTAAACTAAGATTCCTCCTAAAAAGGTAGATAATGTTAATAAAATAATATATATCCACATTTTCTTTTTATATTCAGAAAGCATTGTTGCAACTTTAATACCAAAAGGTAAATTATGAAGTGAAACACCTATAGCATAAATAATACCTGATTTTAAACTTGTTTCTACTATTACAGCAATACCAATTCCTTCTACAATATTATGAATAATAAGCGCTATTGATGTCATTATACCAATATGCATTAAATGATTATGATCATCATGCTCTTTATGATCATGATGATGAGGCACTAATTTATCAAGTAGCATTAAAACACCAAAACCAATTAATATTCCCCCTAAAATACTTAAGAATTTAAAATTAGTAAATAATTCTAAACATTCAGGAAGGATATCCATCAGAACTATTAATATCATTAAAATAAAACTTATTCCTAAACTAAAGCTTATTAAATTTTTCTTATCTTTAATAAATAAAGATATCATTGCTCCAACTAAAAAGAACAATCCCACTGCAAAGGTTACTAATAAAATTTCCATTTTCATCACCAGTATTATTGTACAAAATAAATAACTAAAAAGCTAGTGAGAGTTATTATTAAAATAATTTATCAGTACTATGAGCATTTATATCATAATTTGAAAATTCTTGTTTTAAAAATAATGGATAAGCTGCTGCTGCTATCATAGTAGCATTATCTGTACAATATTTAATATTTGGAATTGATAATTTAATATTAAATTCTTTTGTTAATTTATCCATTTCACTTCTTAAATATTTATTAGCACTTACTCCACCTGCAATAATTAATCTTTTGGTATTAGTTTTTATTATTGCTTCTCTGGTTTTTCTAACTAATTGTTCAATTGCTACATTTTGAAATGAAGCAGCTAAATCATATTTATTAATTTCATTGCCTTTTTGTTTTTCATTATGAACTAAATTGATAACAGCACTTTTAAGTCCACTAAATGAAAAGTTTAATTGATTATTTACTACTGATTTAGGTAAATCATAGATTGGCTTCCCTTTTAATGCATGCTGTTCTATTACTGGTCCACCTGGATAAGGTAAATCAAGAACTTTAGCTACTTTATCATATACTTCACCAATAGCATCATCTAAAGTACTTCCTAAAACATTA
>CAYTQE010000038.1:0-9114 GCA_964439985.1 uncultured Muribaculaceae bacterium
AAAGCATTCTTCTTTTAGCATTAGTTAAATATAATCTTTCTTTAGCTCTAGTAATTCCAACATAACATAATCTTCTTTCTTCTTCTATGTTGTTTTCTAGTAAAGACATATTATGAGGAAATAATCCTTCTTCCATACCTACTAAAAATACTGCCTTAAATTCTAATCCTTTAGCGCTGTGCAGTGTCATTAAAGTTACTTCATTACCATCAGTTTGATGATTAGATACATCACTTATTAAAGCTATTTCTTCTAAAAAATCACCTAAATGGACTGAACCAGTACGCTCTTCATAAGATGCTGTTATACTTTTAAACTCTTGTAGGTTATCAAGTCTTATTTCATCTTCTAAATTCTTAGATGATTCTAATTCTTTTTTCATTCCTGATAATTCTAAGACCGAATCTATTAACTCAGTTAAACTAGAATTTTCACTTACTTTTTTTAACTCTATTATTGCTTCTTTAAATTCTAGTTCTTTTCTGGTAGATAGAGACTCAAACATAGTAGTATTGTTTTCTTGAGCTATTTCTTCAATATTAGAAATAGCAACAGCTCCTATTCCTCTTTTAGGGACATTTATTACTCTTCTTAAACTTATTTCATCATCTTGATTAAATATTAATCTTAAGTATGCAATCAAATCTTTTATTTCTTTTCGGTCAATAAAGAAGTAACTACCAAATACTTTACAAGGAATACCTTTACTTAAGAATACTTCTTCAATAACTCTAGCTTGAGCATTAGTACGGTATAAAACCGCCATATCTTCATACTCTACTCCTTGATTATAAAGATCTTTTACTTCATCTATTACTAAAGCTATTTCATGCTTTTCATCATAACTTCTTAAGTATTTAATTTTAACTCCTTCACCCATTTCTGAGTATAACTTTAAATCTTTTCTTTCTTTATTATTTTTAATAACTTCATTAGCAGCACTTAGAATAGTATTCGTACTACGATAATTATGTTCTAATTTAATAACAGTACAATTTTTAAAATCATTTTCAAAATTAATTATATTACGAAAATCAGCTTGTCTAAAAGCATAGATACTCTGATTCATATCACCAACTACAAATATGTTTTTATATTTATTTGATAAAAGTACTGATAATTTATATTGAACTGGATTAGTATCTTGATACTCATCAATTAATATATATTTAAATCTTTCTTGATAACGCTCTAAAGCATCTTTATTTTTTAGACATAACTCAACGGGCTTTAATAATAAATCATCAAAATCAACACTAGAATTTAATGTTAATTTACGAGTATATTCTCGGTAAATATCTACTACTATTTTATCTATATGTGTATTAAATAATCTATCTAACTCATTGTCATTTAACATTTGATTTTTAATAAAACTAATTCTGTTTCTAATATAATAGGGACTATATTGTTTAGGATCTAAATTTTTATCTTTTAATATTTTTTTAATAACTGATAATACATCATCACTATCAATAATAGTAAAATTACTATTTAAATTTAACTCTTGATAGTTTTCTCTAATAATTCTTAAGCCAAAAGAGTGAAATGTTCCGATAAAAGAAGAAACATCTCCTATCATATTATTAACTCTAGACCTCATTTCAGCTGCTGCTTTATTAGTAAAAGTGATTGCTAGGATATTATAATCAGGAATACCTTCATTTATTAGATGAACTATTCTTGTAGTTAATACTTTAGTTTTACCTGAACCAGCTCCAGCCATTACTAAAACAGGTCCATCTTTATGAATAACTGCCTTCTTTTGATTCTCATTTAAACTGTCTAAATAATCCATAAAGTTTCCTACTTTCTCTAATTAATTATATCATTTTTAGGAGAAATTAAAAAGACATTTAAAGTTAAATGTCAAATAAATGTACGCTTTTTATGGTTTAAGAGAAGTTATTGGTAAAATGTATATTCCTGTTTCTTCATCTTGAACTACTGCTTCATAATGTCCAACAATTATACACATAAATTTAGGTTTTTTTGAAACATTTTCATAAAATTTTAAAAGATTGTTTTTAGCTTCTTCAATTGAATAACTACTCAGTTTTACTTCTATCGCAGCATAACTACCATCACTAAACTCTAAAATAGCATCTATTTCATCACTTGATTCATTATCTCTAAAATGAAATAAATGACCATCTAAACTATCCATATAAATGGTTAGATCCCTTGCCACTAAAGATTCAAACATAAATCCAAAAGTGTTTAAATCATACATTAATTTCTGGACAGACAAATCCAAACTAGCGCATGCTAGTGATGGATCAACTAAATGTCTTTTAGGAGATTTACCTACCCTTTTAGACGAACGATAATTAACATCAAAAGCATCTTGATTATTAATTAGGTGTAAATTATCTAAAACGCTTATATATTCAGCAACTGTATTTCTACTTTGAATAATATCTTCTGAGGTCTCAAAATCAGATATATCTTTAACAATAGTATTGTTTCCAGCAATTGAAGATTCGTTTCTAGATAAAGATCTAATTAACATTCTCATTTTATTACTATTTCGCTTTGTTGTTTTTCTTTCATTTATATCTTCATTAATTACAGTTTCTAAATATATTTTAGGAATAAGTCCAATATCATTTTCATTTATCTCGATATTTTCTGGCCAGCCACCTCTTATTATTAATTTAGCAAGTTCTTCTAATTCAACTTTTCTTATATACTTAGGAACGACTTTACCTTCTAACATAGAAGTTATTGAAACATCACCAGTTGAATCTCCAGATTCATAAAGACTCATCGGATACATTTTCATCGGAGCTATTCTTCCAGTTCCAGAATGAAATATCTCTTCTTCTTTAACTTCTTGTTTTAATGAAGTCGAGCCAGTTAATATAAACTTACCTTTTTCTTTATCTCGGTCACATTCATGTCTTACTGAATCCCAAATACTAGGTACTAGTTGCCACTCATCAATTAACTGGGGCCTTTCTTCAGTAAATATATATTTCGGATCCATTTTAGCTAAATCTCTGGGTCCTTTTTCAGTTAAATAAGTTGCACTATTAGCATGATTCAAGCTTGTCCAAGTCTTACCACACCATTTAGGACCAGTGATAGATATTGCTCCAAAAATATTTAAATAACGGGTTATTTTATCATCAATTAATCTATCATTATATCCATCTCTTTTTAAACTCATATAATCATCTCCTTGTTTATTTAATTCATTATAACATTACATCGTGCACTTTTCAAGAGTTTCATTGTGCACTTTTCATGAGTTTCATTGTGCACTTTTCGGAAGTCATGGATATTCTTTATTTAATAATACCTTTAGCTTTTAATTTAGATTTAAGTTTATCATAAATATAAGGAACTTCATGATACTCATTTTCTTTCATATTATTTTTATTAATATGAATATTTAAATACTTAGCATTGCTTGGAGTAATGATTTTTAATTCTTTTAATCTTCTAACTATATTTTTGTAACTAACTCGATAATTGTTACTAAATATTTCTATTTCTCTAAAATCTATCTTTATTCTTTTATCATCAAATTCATCAATTAATGCTTGTTTTGGAATAAGCAGTGATAAAGCAAACTGGGTAGTTAAAACATCTTTTTTATAATCATTTATTATTAATAGTTCTCCTAGATACTTAGCAATACTAAATCTTTGTTCATAACTATTTTCTGCCTCAAGGACCGCTATAACTGGGACATTGTTTATTATTTCATAAAAACCAATAAAATCTTTAGTGTTTTCATTTCTAGGAATTGTAATAATCATCATACTATTATTTTCTAGTAAATATACTAAATTAGAAATAGGATCATTAAGCGGAATTGTAAAAAATATTCTTAACTTAGTAGCTAAGCTTTCAGCTTCTTCTAATGTATTAATCAAGTGAACTCCAAATTTATTTTGTAAAGTAATTTCTGATAATTTTAATAAATTAAAATAAGTTTCTATCTGGTAAGTAATTAAATCTTTTATTTTTATTTTTTTAATTTCTGATATCTTATCTTTACATTTAAAGTTAGTAAATTTAATATTAATATTTTCTTCGATATTAAGTATTTCTTCTATTGTAATATTATAGGCTTTAGCAAATTCTTCTAATCGTTCTAAAGATGCGATTATTTGATTTCTTTCGTATTTTAAAATAGCAGGCGCTGACATGTTTAATTTTTTACCAGCAGCAGCCATCGAAAGACTTGCTCTAATTCTATATAGTTTTAAATTATCTCCAACAGTTTTTTTCATATAATCACCTGTTAATATCCTTCTATATACATTCTATCTTATTAACCACTAAAAGTAAAGAAAAAATAGTTACCTATTTTAATTCTTTTGTGATCTCTTCTATTATTTTATTTTTCATTTCCTCAAAATTATCTGTAAAGTCTATACCTGATGCAAATTTATGACCACCACCATTAAATATTTTAGATATTTTAGAAACATCTAAATATTTTTTTGATCTTAAACTTACTTTATAAGAATTAGGTTCTTTTTCAATAAACATTAAGCTTACTTCAATATCCTTTAAATTTCTTCCTAAATCAACAAATAGTTTAGGTGTATCAAAAGGATATTTAGTTAAATCATTATAACTAAGATAAGAACATGCTATTTTATTATTAATTATTTCAATATTTTCAATAACTAGTTTCATTAAACTTAAATAATCTAAGTTATATTCTGGAGTAATATAGTTTTCATAAAGTTCATTATGATTAATACCATAATTAAGTAAGTCTGATGCTACTTTTAAAGATAAACTATTAGTATTATTATAAATAAATCCTCCAGTATCAGTAAGAAGACCTAAATATAAATAATAAGCAATATCATAATCAAGTTTTATATTATTTACTTTAGCTAGTTCATAAATAATCATTGTAGCTGATGCCTTACTTGAATCAATATAATATATTTCATCTATTTCTTTTTCTACTTTATGATGATCTAAAATTATTATTTTCTTACTTTCATCATATAAATCTTCTAAATTACCTAATCTATCCTTTGAATTAGTATCAACTATAATAGTTAAATCATAGTTATCTCCAGCTTCAGTTAATAATAGTTCTTTATTAGGTAATTTATCCATAAACTCTAAATCTTTACTTATTACTGCATCAGCTTTAATACCAAGTTTTTCAATTATTAGTTTTAAACCTAGCATACTACCTATTGCATCACCATCAGGATTAAAATGACTTAAGATAAGAATATTTTTAGCTAATTTTATCTCCTGATAAATTATTTTTAAATCTGTGTTAATCATGGTACCTCTTTTCAATATAACTTGTTAAGTTTCTACACTTTTTGTATAAAAAAGTGTTTATTTTTAATTATTTTGAATGTTTTCATCCTTAAAATGCCGTTTTAGTGTTTTTTGATGGTATAAAACACACTATTTAACTTAAAAAGTGTGTTTTATTAATTATTTTAAATGTTTTTCTCCTTAAAATATTGTTTTAGGAAGTTTTTTAGTGAAATATTCTTTATTCTATAATTTTTAAATCATTATTATTTAAAAATTTGATAAACTCTTCTTTAAAATTTTGTAATTCTTCACTTGTTAGAGTCTTATCATATGATCCTACTTTATATCTTATAGTTACTTTTTTACTATCTTCTTCAAGATAAATATCAATTAATTTACGATCAATTATAATCGGGCTTGTAAATTTATTTAATATTTTTTCTAACTTATCATAATACTCTCCACGATTAGTAACTATTGTATAATCTAACTCAGTTAATGGATATTTACTAACTTCTTTATATAAAGGTTTTTCTAATTTTAAATTAAGATACATCTCAAAATCTAATTCTAAAACTACAAAAGTACTTTTCTTACTTATTTTGTTACTAATAGTTTTAGTAAAGGATTTAATTTGACCAATAGTTTGATTATTAACAATTATATTTTGAGTTAAATCTTGATTATAATAGTACTCAGAACTACTAAACTCAAATATCGGTTCTATATTTTTTAGATCTCTAAATAAATTAACCGTGATTGATTTTATTTTATTATAAGTTTCTTTTAAATTTGTATATTCTGAACTTAATAAGATACTTAACATTTTTTTATTATCATTATCTTTAATAATCGTAGCTATTTCAAAGATTCCAAAATCATTATAATTTTTTATATTAGTTTTAGCTACTTCTAATAAACTTAAATTAAGATCATCTCTTAATACATTATCTTCACTTTTACCTAATAATTGAATATTATTCTTAACAATATTTAATTCTTTTAAAAATGATGTTTTATTCCATAGATAAGTATGAACTTCATGAAGGTTATATTTGGTAGCAAGATAATTTTTTAAATTATATCCTTCTTCATAGTCTGGTTCATCTTTATAGAAAGATAAATCCATTTTAATAGCTTTAGGTTCGAAGTTTTCATAACCATATATACGACCTATTTCTTCAATTATATCAGCAGGGATTGTAACATCTTTATTAGCTCTAAAAGTTGGAACTGTTACTTTATAATGGTCTTTATTGACTTTTACTTTAAATTCAAGTGATTCTAAAATACTTTTAACCATTTCATCTTCCATCTTAAAATCTAAATATTTCTCTAATAAATTTTTATTTAAAATAACTTCTTTTTCTAAAAACTCATTTGGATAAATATCGGTTATATCAGATCCAATTACTAAATTAGGGTTTTCATCTTTAATTAGTTTATAATATCTTTTAGCAGCAATCATTGTTAAATTAGGATCTAAACTCTTTTCATATCTGCTAGAAGCTTCAGTTCTAAGACCAAGTGATATAGCTGTTTTTCTAATAGTTGATGCTTCAAACGATGCCGACTCTAATATAATAGAATCTGTATCAGATACTATTTCACTATCAAGACCACCCATTACGCCAGCAACACCAAAGTATTTACCACCATTTTTTATCATTAAGTCACTTTTAGATAATTTTCTTTCAACATTATCTAGAGTTGTGTATTTATCACCATCAAGAGCAAATCCTACTTCAATATTTTCAACTACTCTAGAGTCAAATGCATGCATAGGTTGACCTAGTTCTAGCATTATATAGTTAGTTATATCAACTATTAAATTAATACTTTTCATACCAGCATAATATAAAAATATTTGCATCCATAAAGGAGTTTTTTTATTTTCGATATTATCTAGCTTTATACTAGTATATCTATAACATGCTTCAGGATTGTTAATGTTAATATCTAACTTTTTACCTACTTTTTCTGGTTCTTCTAATTCTAAAGGTAAAAGTTCATGACCAGTAATAGCTGCAACTTCTCTCGCTATTCCATAGTGTCCCCATAAATCAGGTCTATTAGTAAGAGATTTATTATCTATTTCAACTATTATATCTTCTACTGGTAAAACTTTTTTTAAATCTATACCTAAAGGAGTAGATTCTGGAAGCTCTATAATACCATCATGATCATCACTTATACCTAATTCTCTACCACTACACATCATTCCATAAGAATCAATCCCTAGAAGTGGTCTTTTAGTGATGGTCATATCACCAATATGACCACCTATTTTAATTAAAGCTCCGATAAAACCAACTCTAACATTAGGGGCTCCACATACTATTTGATATTCTTCTTTACCATCAGTTACTTTTAGTAATGATAATTTTTCTGACTTAGGATGTTTTTCACACTCTATAATTTTAGCTGTTACTACATTATCAAAAGTATTACCTTTTATTTCTATACCTTCTACTTCTGCACTACGAATTGTAAAAGTATCCCAGATACTTAAAAAATCTATTTTATCACTATTTTTAAGATGTTTTTTTAAATTATTACAAGATATTTTCATATTATCACCCTACCTTACATTAAACTGTTCTAAGAATCTTAAATCTCCTGAATTTAAAACTCTAATATCACTAATTTTATATTTCATCATTGCTAGTCTTGTTAAACCTAAACCAAAAGCAAAACCACTATAAACTTCAGGATCTATTCCGCTCATTTCTAAAACTTCGGGATGAATCATTCCGCATGGACAAAGTTCTATCCAACCAGTATTTTTACATGTTGGGCAGCCTTTACCATTACATATAGTACAAGAACAATCAAGTTCAAAGCCAGGCTCTACAAATGGGAAGTATCCTGGACGAAGTCTAACTTCAACATCTTGATTAAATACTCCTCTAAGCATTCCTTTCATAACATAGATAACATTACTTATAGAAATGTCTTTATCAATTACCATACCTTCTAATTGAAAAAAAGTATTTTCATGAGATGCATCTAAATCTTCATTACGATAAACTCTTCCTGGTACACACATCTTAATTGGAGCACCATATTTTTCCATAGCTCTAACTTGGACTGGACTAGTATGAGTTCTTAAAAGCAGTTCATTATCAAGCCAGTAAGTATCTTGCATATCACGAGCAGGGTGGTTTTCTGCTACATTTAAAGCCGAGAAGTTATGATATTCATCTTCCATTTCTGGTCCTTCTAAAACCATAAAACCAATGTTTTTTAAGACATCAGTTATCTCTTTAGCAATTATAGTGACTGGATGAAGAGTTCCTTTTTCACCTGATACGGGTATAGTAGGATCAAAAGTTACTTTCTCATCAGCATTTAATGATTCTTCATAATACCTAGTAAAAATACTATCTAAATCATTTTTTATTTTATTAAATAAAGGTCCATACTTTTTCTTATCTTTAACTGACATATCTTTAATACTCTTCATTAAATCAGTCAGCTTACTCTTTTTACCTAAATATTTAGACTTAATATTTAAATAATCATTTTCTGTTTTTATGCTTTTTGCTTCCTTAGTAGCATCTTCTACTAATATTTTTAAATCTTCTTTCATTTTTCCTCCAATAAAAAAATCATAAACATAAGGACGATTTTACCCGTGGTACCACCTTACTTCATGATTATCATGCACTCTAATCTTTAACGCAGAAATACGTCAAATGCTCCCATATCTGAAATTCATTACATATTTTAATTTATAAATATTCTCAGCTTTATATTTACTCTCTTTAAATCAATATATAACTACTTAGGATATAATCCTTGCATCTGTATTTAAATACTAACAAAGAATTTATATTAAGTCAAATGTTTTATTGTGAT
>CAYTQE010000039.1:0-7856 GCA_964439985.1 uncultured Muribaculaceae bacterium
CTATTTTAGGTGTAGCATTACTAATCATACTAAGGATAGTACTTTTTCCAACACTAGGAAAACCTACTAAACCAACATCAGCTAAAACTTTAAGTTCACATTTAATATTTTTCTCTTCACCAGGTTGTCCTAGTTCGCTCATTTTAGGAGCTTTATTTTCTCTAGTAGATAAGGATTTATTACCTCTTCCACCTCTACCACCTTGAGCCACAATAAAGGTTTCATCTTCTTTTACTAAATCAACAATTAAATCACCAGTTTGAGCATCTGTTATTGTAGTACCCATTGGTACTTTAATGATTATATCATCAGCATTAGCACCATTTCGGTCATAACCTTTACCATTAGTGCCTTTTTCACCTTTAATGGTTTTCATCATTTTTAAATCAATTAAAGTTCTTAGAGATTTATCAGTTACAAAAATAATATCAGAGCCGCGACCTCCATTACCACCATTAGGTCCGCCCATTTCAACGAATTTTTCACGACGAAAAGAGGTACATCCATCTCCACCTTTTCCTGCCATTAATTTAACTGTAACTTCATCTACGAACATATTTACCTCACATAACGAAAGTATATTAACATAATCTAGTATTTAATTCTAGTATTGTAATACCTAAATTATATACATTACCATATATTTTATCTATTCTTTTATCTCTTTTAAAGTAAGTTCTAATTTCATTTTTTAAAATTCCTTGGCCTTTTCCATGAATTACTATAATTTTATATTTACCTATTTTTAAATTGTCATTAATAAATTCACTAACTTTCCAGATAGCTTCTTCTCTAGTACAACCGTGAACATCAATAGTAGGTAAATACGCTATAAAAGGATCATTAATCATGATGATACTTCAGTAGCGGGAACTTCTTCTTGTGGGGTTTTAATATTCTCTTTTAAACCAGCAATATCTAACACTTCTGATAAATCAGGAATTGAGTTTTCACTTCCTATTTTAGTTAATGATAAACTAGCTGCTATATTAGCTAGTTTAACGATATTATCAATATTGTAACCATTAATTACACCGTAACAAAAGGAACCAAAAAATACTCCACTTGCGTTTGTATCATCAATTATTTTTTCTACTTTTAAAGCTGGAAGAATTTTTACTTGATTATCACTAACATATAAAACTCCATCTTTATTTAATGTTATTGTATATTGAGCTTTATTTAAATCTTTAATTTTTTGCATAAAATTAACTACCGATTTACTTTTATTTAATTCAAGTTCCATTTTAGTTAGTGCTCTAGCATAAGTAGAGTTTGCTACTACATAATTACATCTTTTACTTATATTATATAACTCTTCAGAAACTTTATTTGCTAGTAAAATACTTACAGCATTTGGAAAATTATTAAGGGCAGCAACACTTCCACTAGGATCAGTTCCATCCATAATAATATAATCAGGAATAAATTCATATTTATATTTAGTTAAATTTATTTCTGGATTATGTCTTATTATTTGAGTTGAACTTCCACTGGCTTGATTTAATATAATATAATTATAACTTGTTGGATGTTCATAATTAATTTCCAGATATTTTATATTAACTTTAGCTTCTTCTAATTCAGTTTTAATTTTATTACCATATAAATCACTACCAACAACTCCTGCATAAGATACAGGCATATTCCATTTACCTAAAAGCTTAGCTGCATAAAAAGATGCTCCTCCACCCATTTCTAATTTTTCAGTTACATATGTTTTTGATGATTCCACTAAAAAATTAGTAAGTGGTAGTATAACATTATAAGTTGGTTTTCCGATTACTAATATATTCATTTTCTTAGCCCCTTATTCTTTATTTATTATAATATATTTTTTCTTATTTATCCAGTTTAAAAAATACATATGCTATGTATTTTATTTTTTTTCTTTAATTATAACTTTTATAATCATTTTAGTATTAATTAAAGTATTATTATTTATTGTAATAAAATCAGCATTTACTTTAGTTATTACTCCTTTTTTAGTTCCATAAGAATAGCCCATAACATAAGTAATAACTACTTCTTTATTTATAAAATCCTTAAGCATTAATCCCGCCTCTTTCTTATACTATAATATTATCAAAAACCCAATATTTAGTAAAGAGAATTTGTTTTCTTTATCTGAGTATGATAATATTTCATCAGGTGAAGTTTATGTACCAAAAATTTATTAAAAGAGTTTTCGACTTTATATTAGCGTTGATCCTAATAATTATTTTTCTACCTATTATGATTATTACAGCAATACTTATAAAATTATCTTTAAAAGAATTAATTATAAAAGAAACAACTTTAAGAGAAGGTAAAAATAAAAAACCATTTCAAATGTTTAAATTTTATTCTAAGATCAAAGATACTAGAGGTAAACCTATTCATTTAAGATATACCCCTATAACTAGAATTATAGATATATTAAGATTAAATGAACTACCACAATTAATAAATATCTTAAAAGGAGATATGTCATTTGTTGGACCTAGACCCTTTCTAGTTACTGATAATTTAAAAAAAGATGAAGTAAGTAATAAAAGATATTTAGTAAAACCAGGAGTAACTGGTCTTGCTCAAATAAGTGGTGCAAGAGCTATTACTCATAAACAGAAATTAGAATATGATATTATTTATTATGATAATATTAGTTTTATTTTAGATCTAAAAATTATCATCTTAACTCCAATTGCTGTTATTAAAGAATTTTTAAATTATTTAAAAAATAAAAAGTCTATTTAGACTTTTTTTAATTATAAATGGCGTCCCCGATACGATTCGAACGTACGACCGCACGCTTAGAAGGCGTGTGCTCTATCCAACTGAGCTACGGGGACAAAAATATGAAGCAAGATAATTATACTAAATATTTGCTTCACATTCAAGCAATTTAATCGATTTTCATGACTTTTTCATATTTTGGAATTAATCCCTCTTTATTTTCACTTAAACTAGGCTTCATTTGATAAACTCCTGGAAATGTGTTTCCTTCAATTATTACAGCTTCATTATCAGTAATTGCAACATCCCAACCAATATATTGTATCTCTGGTATTTCTTTAGCCGCATCTCTTACTAACTGACACGCCAAATCATATAAAGGTACTTGGAAGCCAATTATGTTTATTTTAGTAATAGGATGGACTGAATAAACATTATCATTTTGATCAATTGCTGGAATTATTACTTTACCTTTATTATCAACAAAAGTATACATACTTCCACTACTAAAGTTATCAGTTACTCCACCATTACCTATCTTAAATACTGAATTTAAAACATGAACTTCTTTTCCATCATAGAAGGTAAATAATCTTAAAGTATTGGCAGATTTAGAATATAACTTACTTATATCTTTATGTTGTTTTACACATTCTTCTATTAAATATTGTTTTTTATTTATTAATTGATTAAATAATTTTTTGAGATTTGTTTTTTTATTAATTAATATTTTTTCGATTCCAAAACCACCTTCTCCATCAATTGGTTTAACAATTAATTCTTTGTGTTTTAAAGCAAAATTTTTAAATTTAATAAAATTTTTATCATTAATTACTAAATAATCTCTTTTTATATATTTTTTAAAATTTTTATTGAATAATCCTTTATCATCTAATTTATAAAAATGTTCTAAATTATTATATCTTTTTATTATCATATTATTTTTAACTCTAGTTAAGTATGTTTTTCTTTCTTTTTTATTAAGTAAATAAAACTCGAATTCTTGATAATCATAGTATCCAGTTCCATATACTAAACCGCAGTATATAACATCAAAAAATATGTAAATAATATTTTTTTTAGATTTTTTACTTATCTTTTTCATAATTTTAAACATATTTTTGGTATTAGATTTTAATGCAAATCTAATTATAGTTTTAATTTTCCCCACATCAATCACCTGCTTATATTTTAGCACATAATTTTAAGTAAACAAAGCTTTTAAGAATCTAGTTACTTTACCAACTCCTTCATTTAAAACTGAGTCTAAAGCTTTACTTATATTATCACCGGTTTTTGAATAGATGTTTCGGTAATCTGGAATTTCTGCTTTAATATAATCTTTTATATCAACAGCCTTTCCTTCAGCTACATCCTTTTCAAAATTTAAAATAGCTTCATTAGTTAAAATAGTGTTTTTCTTGATATTTGTTTCATAATAACCGGTTTTAGCTGATATATATATAGTTAAAAATAAAATTAATAAAAAATAAAATATATATTTAAAGCGATTGTTTTTCTTTTTTGATTCCAATTAAATTCCTCCAATCTCATTTATAATAGCTTCAGCTATTATATTAATACTATTATATACTTCATCTATTTTATTTTCTTTGCCCCCTACTTCAATTAACATTATATTTGGATCTAAATCTTGGTTATAACGGCCATTCTTAACATAATATATGTTTTTCATAACATTTTGATAATTTTCGGTTAAATAATTTTGAATTCTCATTATTAAACTTTCATTACTTTGATAGTTTTCATTTAATAAACCTACAACAAACATTAATTTTGCATATACTTTATCATTTATCTCTGCAGTACCAGATATACTATCTCTATGAATATCAATAAAATATTTAATAGAAGGATGTTCTTTTTTGACATTTTCAATTAGTAACCGGCTTGCTTCATAGGAATTACTATATGACCAGTTATTAATATTAAGTAAATCTTTCATATTAGTTTCTTCTACTACTGAATATATTCCTTCTTTTTCTAAGGCTTTTTGAAGCATAATTGATGCCATATACACAGTAGGAGTAATATTATATTCTTTAAGAGTACCAGGATTATAATCTTCTGATTGATGAGTATTATATATATATATAATTGGTTTTTTTATTTCATTATTTACTTTAATAGTTTTAATATTTTGAATAGGCTCTAATTTTTTAAAGTTACTAAAAGATAATTTTAAAAATGATTCTGGGCTTGATAAGTTCATATTCATTAAATCTAGTATAGATATATCACCAATTAAATTATTAGAGGCAATAGCAAGATATTCATTAACTCTTTTTTCATCATCAGTCTTTACTTTATTTTTAAATAATATCTTTATTGTTAAAAAACATGAAAAATAAATAATTAAAACACAAAGAAACATTTTTAAAATTAAGTATCTATTTCTTCTGCGCGCAACAAATCTTTTTTTCATATTATTCACCATTACTAATATATAATTTATATCTTATATATTATGTCAAAAAAAATCACTAAAAGTGATTTTAATCAAGTTTAACACTGACAAGTTTAGATACGCCAGATTCTTGCATTGTAACTCCATATAAGTGATTTATATATTCCATGGTTCGCTTTTTGTGAGTTATAATTATAAATTGAGTGGTGGAATTTATTGCTTTTAAATATGTCCCAAACATATCTACATTAACTTCATCAAGTGCAGCTTCTACTTCATCTAATAGACAAAATGGAACAGTTCTGATATTAAGAATAGCAAATAATAGAGCAATAGCTGTTAAAGTAGATTCTCCTCCTGATAAAAGACGAGTGTTTTTTATATCTTTTCCCGGTGGAACTGCATATATTTCAAGACCAGTATTAAGTATATCTGCTGGTTCTGTTAATAATAGTCTTCCTTCTCCACCTTTAAATAGTTTTGTAAATACTTTGCTAAATTCAGTATTAAGTTCAGTAAAGGTAGTTTCTAGTTTTTCTTTCATAGTTTCATCAAGTTCACTTATTACTTGCAGAATATCTTTTATAGATTGTTCTAAATCTTCTTTTTGAGTATTTAAGAATGTATATCTAGTATTAATTCTTTGATATTCACTAATAGAACCAGTATTTACCTCTCCTAATAATTTAATATCTTGTTTTAATTGATTAACTTTTTTTCTTGAAGTTTCTACATCATCTTCTAAAATATAATCTTTAATCGCTTTCTCATAAGTAAGTTCATATTCTTCATTTAATCTAATTAATAAATTATCTAGTTTAATATCTAATTTAGTAATAGTTATTTCTACTTCTTTTAATTCATGAAGTTTTTTATTATATTCACTACTTGCTTTACGAGAGTTTGATTCTATTTCTCCAATTTCAGCTTGTAAATCATTTTTATTCATCTTAAGTTCATTTAGTTTTATTTCTAAATTTTCACTATTTAATTTAACTTCATAATATTCTTTTAAAATAAGTTCTACTACTTCATTTAATTTATTATTTAAGATACCTTTAGTACCTTTAGTTTCACTAATTAAATTATTTAAAGATTGTTCTAAATTAATACATTCTTGATTTTTTCTTAAGATTGTTTCTTTTGATGAATTTAAATTATTAGAACTTGAAAATATTTTATTTTCTAATATTTTTAAATTATAATCTATTTCATTAATAATATTTTCTTCTTCTTTAATTAAATTAGTTTTTTCTTTACTTTGTTTAATTAATCTATCTAGTTCATGTTTTTGATTTAAGATACCACTGGAATTTTTAGCTGAACCTCCAGTAATACTACCACCAGATGAAATTAATTCTCCATCTAAAGTAACTATTTTATACATATAGTTAATTAGTTTACCAATCTTATTTGCACCATCTATATTTTCTGCTACTATTACATTACCTAGTTGATTTAGGATGATGTTTTTATAAATAGGATTGTATTTTACTAAATCAGATGCAACTCCCATAAATGATTCTTCATTCCTTATTTTAAGTATCGTAGTATTATCAACGCCTCTTGGTTTGATAATGTTTAGTGGAAAGAATGTTGCTCTTCCAAATAAATTATTCTTTAAATAGTTAATAGCTTTCTTAGCTACTGTTTCATCATCAACAATAATTATATTTGAAGAATATCCTAAAGCAGTATCTAGTGCTAAAGCATATTTTTCATTAGTTTCAATTAATTTAGCTAAGTAACTATGAACTCCATCGATTCTACTATTATTAACTACATTTCTGACACTACTTGGTACTTTATAATCTTGTTCTATAGTATCGGTAATAATATCTATTTTATTTTTTAAACTAGATTCTTCTTTATTTAAATTAGCTAAATTTCTATTAGTGGTATCTTTTCTTAAATTCAAAGCTTTAAATTCATTAACTAATTTATTATGATCATCTGATTTATTATTAAATTCTAACTTTATATTATCTATTTCATCATTAATTATTTTTATTTTATTTTTAATACTAAGTTCTTTTTCTTTTAAATTAACTAAATTAGCTTCTAATTTAGAGTCTTCGACTTTAAATTTTTGTCTTTCAAGCATTATTTGTTTTTCGCTAGTTAAATTAGATAATTTACTATTAAGTTTATAAAGCTGATCACTTTTTAAACTTATTTCTTCTTCTAATTTAAGTAATTTGAGTTTTAATGAATCAGTTTTGGTTTCATCAACTATATTAGTATTATCTATTTTTAAAATATCTTGATCAAGTTGTTGTTTTTTAGTTTTTACATCTTCAAATGTATTATTTATTTCTTTAATATCATGAGCAATTAAAGCTATTTCTGTTTCTTTTAATGAAGATTTATAAGCTAAATATTTTTCAGCTACGTGAGCTTGAGCTTTTAATGGTTCTAAATTTACTATTAACTCATCTATGATTAAATTAATTCTTGATAGATTATCATTTGTTTTATCTAATTTTCTTAATGTTTCTTCTTTACGTTTTTTATATTTTAATACTCCAGCTGCTTCTTCTAAAATACTTCTTTTTTCTTCTGGTTTACCGTTTATTATCTCACCAATTTTTCCTTGAGAAATAATTGATAATGAATTAACACTTGAGCCTGAATCTATAAATAAATCAGTAATATCTTTTAATCTAACTTGTTCACCATTTATAAAATATTCATTTTCTCCACTTTTATAAAC
>CAYTQE010000039.1:7866-8883 GCA_964439985.1 uncultured Muribaculaceae bacterium
TCTATTTCTGTTAAGTCACTTTTTAAATATCGATCAGAGTTATCTAAAGTTAATGATACCCAAGCACGAGTTAATGGATTTCGGGATTTAGAACCACCAAAAATAAGATCAGTCATCGTGTTTCCACCTCTGATATCTTTTACTGATTGTTCTCCTAATACCCATTTTACTGCATCAACAATATTGCTTTTACCACTACCATTTGGTCCAACTATTCCAGTTATGCCCTCTTTGATATCAATTTCTGTTTTTTCGGCAAAGCTTTTAAATCCTTGGATGCTTATTCTTAGTAGTTTCAATTAAGATTCACCTGCTTTTTTTTGGATTGCATCATAAGCCGCATTTTGTTCAGCTTCCTTTTTATTCTTACCTTTACCTGTACCATAGACGATACCTTCAACAATTACTTCAACTTCAAAAGTTTTATTATGAGCTGGTCCTGTTTCTTTAATGACATTATATATTACACTTTTATTATCAGTTTGAACTAATTCTTGAAGATATGATTTATAATCACTGTTAAAACCTTTTCCTTCTTTTAAGTATGATAAAGCCACATCCATGACAAATTCTTTTGCTTTGTTATAACCACTATTTAAATAAATAGCAGCGATAACACTTTCAAATACATCTGCTGAGATAGCATCATTAACGGTATTTTCAAGTCCATGACCTAATTTTATTTCTTTAGGAATACCTATTTCTTCAGCATATGTAGCTAAAGCATTTTCACAAACAAAAGATGCCCTTTTTTTAGACATTTCCCCTTCTGATAGTTTAGTATTTTTATATAAGTATTCACTTATAATTACTTGTAAAACTGCATCTCCTAAAAATTCTAAACGTTCATAATGCTCTTTCCCTACTTCATTTGCGTATGATGAATGAGTAAGAGCAGTATTTAATATTTTATTATCTTTTTTTATTCCATATTTCGTGATATCCATCGTATTTCACCATAATCATTATACCTTAAGGTATATAAAATCGCAAATAAAAGGATAACCTCTTTTAAAA
>CAYTQE010000040.1:0-8723 GCA_964439985.1 uncultured Muribaculaceae bacterium
AAAGTTACATTCTTATATTGAACTTTTATTACATTTATATATTAACATTAACAAATAATAAAACATCAATGTGTTAACTAACTAATTAACAATTTAAATAGAAATCTGTGGTTTGAGACTCCTCCAACCAGTCCAAAAATATGGCTGTAAAAATATAGGAACAAATCCACAGTGCATGATTTATTATACTTCTAGATATATAATAAATCAAAATTTAATAGAAAGGGATCAATCAAAATAGAATGATGTTTCTATAAGATTGATTATACGAGTGAATATGGAATTAATTATTAGTACTGATGAAGAATCTGGAAGTAAGATAGCTTACGAAATATTAAAAGAAACTTTATTAAAAAATGAACAAGCTGTGCTAGGTCTTGCAACAGGAACAACGCCACTAAAATTATATCAATTAATGATTGATGATTATCAAAAAAGAAATATGTCATATAAAAATATAAAGACTTATAATTTAGATGAATATGTTGGTTTAGATGAAAATCATCCTCAAAGTTACAGATATTTTATGAATAAAATATTATTTGAACATCTAGATATCGATTTAAACAATACTTTTGTACCAAATGGAATAGGTAATCAAGAAGTTAGTGTCTTGGAATATGATAAATTATTAAAGAATTTAGGACCAGCTGATATTCAAATATTAGGAATAGGAAGCAATGGTCATATAGCGTTTAATGAACCTGGAACAGATTTTAATCTGATGACTCATGTAACAGAATTATCAAAAAGTACGATAAAAGATAATTCAAGACTATTTAATAATATTAATGAAGTACCTACAAAAGCAATTACTATGGGAATAAAGTCCATAATGGAATCTAAACAAATAATATTAATGGCTTTTGGTAAAAATAAGCAAGAAGCTATATATCAATTATTATCTGGTAAAATAGATAATAAATTTCCAGCGTCTATTTTAAATAATCATCAAAATATAACAGTTATTTGTGATAAAGAAGCATCTAGCTTATTAACTGAAAAAAAGATAGATTAATTTCCATCTTTTTTTTGTTTAACAACTTTATTTTGATCCATTAATATTACTTGATCCGCAATATCTAAAAAATCTTGTTCCTTAGTTATAATAATTAAAACATGATTTTTTTTATATTCCTTAAGTAAATTAATTATTTTTAACCTAGTTTCTTTATCGAAAAAATCAAATGATTCATCAAATAACATTATTTTAGAATTACGGACTAAAACTCTAGCAATACTTAAAAAATATTTTAAATCAGAATTTAGTGGTGCTCCAGTACTACTTATTATTGTATCGTAACCATTTTTCAATTGAATTATTTCATTGTGAATTCCTAAATCTTTACATATTTTAACTAATTGTGAAAAATCAGCATTTATTATACTTAAATTTTCTCTAATACTCATATTGAAGAAAGATGGTTCTTTTGGAGCTAGAGAGATATTGTTAAAATAATAATCATTATTAAAATCATTAATGTTTATATCATCTATAGTAATATGTCCTTCATGTTGGCGGTTAAGTTTTAATAATAAATCAAAAATACCTGATTGTCCACTTCCTTGTTTACCAGTAATAATATTTATTGTATTTGGCATAAATTTTAAACTAACATTATTTAAAGTGGGATTATCTCTATATCCATATAAAATATTTTTGAATTCAATTTCACCAATTAATTCTTGATTATATAATTCTTTATGATCTTCAATATTTTTAGTATATTCAATTAATTTATAATATCTTCCCTTAGCAACATTAAATTGACGGAAATTTATATTAAAGTTAGCTAGTTCAGCAAAATTTTCTATAAGCTGAGCAAAATAATTATATATTATTACTAAAATACCGATTGTAAGTTGTCCTTTAGATATTAAAAATATTCCATATATAATTAAACCTAATCTAAATAAATCAATTAATAAAGTTACACCAAATTTATAACTATCTTCAACAACTCTTTGAGTTAAGAATGATTTAGTATAATTTTTAGTATAATTTTTTCCTCTATTTTTAATTTGCTCAAAAATATTAAAATTTTTAATTTCTTTAATTCCTAAAAAGAATTCTATCATTACATTAGTTTTATAATCTAACTCTAAAGATTTTTTTGTATTAACTTTTTCGATGTTTTTACTTGATAAATATAATATAATAAACGCGATTAATGAAACACTAGTTCCTGCTATTCCTATATATAAATTAAGTGTATAAAAATATATTAAAATAACAAAAAACTCTATTACTCTTATACTACGAATTACAAAAGTTGCTAAAAAATTTGCTAAGATAGATATATCATTATTAACTATGTTAATAAATTCACTATTACTTATTCTAGATAAACTAAATAATGAATTATCATATGTACTCTGCAGAGCTAACTCTGTATATTTTTCATAAAGCTTGTTGTACAGTTTTTGCCATAAATAAGTATTTAATATTTCGCCTAATCTAAGACAAATAATTAAGCCTATGGATATAAATATATAAATATATGCTTTATTATAATTAGTACCAGTAACACTATCAATAGCTTTACTAAATAAAATAGGATTTATTAAAACAATAACTCTTAAAAATATTGAAATAATATATTTCAAGAAAAATTCTTTTTTAGCACCCTTAATAATAATGCTGTTAGTTTTAACTTTATAATTTTTCATAAGTCCTCATACTTTCATTGAAATTATATCATAATATAATAAATAAAATTAGCTAATCCATTTACATTTTACTTTTAAATACCATATATTGTTTTTAAGTTTTGCTTGGTAACAATATCCGTTAGCGCCTAAACTTTCTTTATATATACCAAACTCTATATTAATGATATTATTATTTTTATTAAACTTATCAATACTAATTAAATAACCTTTTAATTCTAACTCTTCATTAATATTATTTTCATTTAATTCAGTATAATTAGACTTAATAACATTACTGTGATACTTTTCAGAATATTTTAAAATTGAATTTTCTTGATGATTATCTAAAAGCTTAAAACTATCTAAATCAAGAGCTAAAAATTCAGAATCATTACTTCTTTTTGAAGTCATTAAAATATCAATTATTTTTATATATAACGAATATATTTCATCAGAACTTATACATACATTATTAATATTTAAATTGTAAAAACCTATATTATATGAATTATCTCCATTTAAAGTATTACATTTAATTACTTTATAACCAAGACCTATATATTCTTTGCTACCTCCATCCATATATTTATTAATTAAAATTACAAATAAAGGATTAGTATTATTTTTTATTCTAAAATAGTCAATTGAGGAAAATAATAAACTAAGCCCTAAAATAAATATTAAAGTTTTTAATAATAAATAATTTAGTTTTTTATTATTTTTTGAGATTAGATATAATATTAAAGATATGATATATCCAATAAATCCAACCAAAATTAAAATAATGCCTGATAGTTTTAATAAAAATAATATAATTAAAATAATCGTTGAAGAAATAAAAGCAATTACACTATATATTTTTAAATTACTTAATTCCATAATATCCTCTTTTTAAAATAAATAATTATTTATTTTACTATTATAATATTATCATGATATTATAAAATAAGCTATTCTTTAAGAAGTGGATTATTTATGTTATACTTCAAATATGATAAGGATATATGGAGGCTTATGAGTATTATAAAAATAAATAATATAACCAAAGATTATGGAAATGGAAATGGTATATTTAATGTTAGTTTAGAAATAAAAAAAGGAGAAGTGTTTGGATTTTTAGGTCCAAACGGGGCAGGTAAAACAACAACAATAAGACATTTAATGGGTTTTATAAAAGCAGATATAGGAAATTGTGTCATTAATGATTTAGACTCTTTTAAAAAATCTGCTATTCTTCAAAAAGAAATAGGTTATATATCAGGAGAAATTAATTTTTTTGAACAAATGACTGGTGAAGAATTTATTAAATTCATTGCTAATTATAGGAATTTGAAAGATTTATCAAAAGCTTATGAACTTATAAAAATATTTGATTTAAACACCGATATATTAATAAAAAAAATGTCCAAAGGAATGAAACAAAAACTTGGTATAATAGTCGCGTTTATGCACGACCCGAAAATTTATATTTTAGATGAGCCGACCAGTGGATTAGATCCATTGATGCAAAATATATTTATTAAAATGATTCATGAAGAAAAAAATAAAGGTAAAACTATATTAATGTCTTCTCATATATTTGAGGAAATAGAAAGAACTTGTGATAAAGTAGCTATAATTAAAGACGGTAAAATTATTACTGTAGATGATATTAAAAAACTAAAAAAATCCAAATCAAAGAAATTTACAATTACTTTTAATAATAAAAATGATGTTGATAATTTTAAAAATGAAAAATTAGAAATCATTGATATTTATGAAAACAAAGTAACATTATTAATTAAAAATAATTTAAAAGAATTTATTAAAATTTTAAATAAATATGATATTGCTGATATTAATGAAATAACTCAAAGTTTAGAAGATATATTTTTAAATTATTATGGAGGGTCAAATGATTAATTATACTTTATTTAAACAAAGTTTAAAATCTCATTATAAAACAATTTTAATATTCATTAGCATTTTGACTTTATATACTTTAACGATAATTAGTATGTATGATCCAGAATCAATAAGTTTATTAGAAGAATTTTCAGAAACAATGCCAGAAATGATGGCGTTGTTTGGGATGAATAATTCTATAAATACTCTGATAGGTTTTTTAATAACATATTTATATGGTTTTATATTTTTAATTATACCTCTTATTGTCACAATAATTGTATCAAATAAACTCATAGCATATCACGTTGATAAAGGATCTATGGTTTACTTATTATCATCGCCAAATAATAGAAATAAAATAATTAGAACTCAACTATGTGTTTTGTATACAATTATATTTGTAATAATGATTTACTGCACGATTTTAACTATAGTATCATCAAGTATGTTTTTTCCTAAAGAATTAGATATAAGTTCATTATTATTAATTAATTTTCATTTATTTGTTTTCCACATATTTTTAGGTAGTATTAGTTTTTTAGCATCAACTATCTTTAATGAAACACGATTATCTTTAATGTTTGGAGCAGGAATACCTTTAATATTTTATTTAATTGAAATGTTAGCAAATATTGGAGGTAAATTAGAAAATTTAAAATATTTTACAATATTTTCTTTATTTCAACCTTTCAGAATTTTAAACAATGAAAATATAATATACTTATTTATAATAATTTTATTAATAACAATAATATTTTTAAACTTTTTAGCAGTAAATATTTTTAAAAATAAAGATTTATCAATATAAAAGGTAGAACTTAAAAATTCTACCTTTTTATAAAATAAATTATTATGTTATAGCAATACCAGCGCTAGCATAACCTAAGATAGTATCAGCTATTTCAAGACCGGCTGTTACATCAGCTGAGAATATTAATAATAATCTTGTTCCAGCAGTAACTGGAATATTTAGTCCGTCATTGATGCCTTCGCTAATATCACCAATACTAATTAATCCAGTAAGTGGTGGTGCTAAAGTGACAATTGCTCCAGTAACTGCGGTAAATGAATCATCAGGTGTAGTAGACTCGTACAACTGAGCTGTAACAGTTATTGTAGTTCCGACTAAATTTAATACAGCACTTACACTTAAATAAGCTGCTATAGATGTTATAATTCCATCTCTAGGTACAGAGAAAGCATAATTGGTCAATCCAAGTAAATCAACAGTACCACCTACAGCAGAGATGCCTGGTAAATTCAATCCAAACCCAACTGCGCTAGAAGTATTAAGTAATCCACCTATAACTGTTGCTAAAGCAACAGGTGTTCCAGAAGCAAAAGGAATAATTGCTCCACCACCGTCTGCTCCCGTTGGTCCAGTAGCACCAGTAGCTCCAGTTGCTCCAGTTGGTCCAATTAAACCATCAGCACCAGTAGCACCAGTAGCACCCGTCGGTCCAGTAACTCCAGTAGGACCAGTAGCTCCAGTAGCACCAGTTGCTCCAGTTGGTCCAATTAAACCATCAGCACCAGTAGCACCAGTAGCGCCAGTTGGTCCAATAGGCCCAATAGGCCCAATAGGTCCAATAGGGCCAACAGGTCCAGTCGGTCCAGTAGGCCCTGTGACAGAATAAAAACAATGATATATTAAAGGATTGCAAGTTGGATCTTGTTTTTTCTTTTTTTCTTTATTAAAAGAATATTGATAGGAATTCATATCTCACTCTCCTTTCAATATATTTTATGATTTTCTTTTTTGTTATCGTAATTAAATAATACACATTTCAGTCTTTTAATATTTTAATAATAAATATTATTGAGATAAAATTAATATATAAGTTTTTCTAATCTAATAACTTGCATTTTTTATAAAAAAATTATAAAATAGCTTGCACAAAGCAGGAGTTGTTTATGAATTTTAAAATAATTAAAGATCAATCAAAGAAATATATCCTAAATCGCCATTTGTATGTAGGGAACATTATTAAAAATATATATGATCCAAATCAATATAAGTATATATGTGAAATAGGGGCAGATAATATGGATTTAGCTAAAATATTAGCTAAATCATATGTTCAGGTAGATGCATACGAATCATTTCTGAATAAAAATATACCAGAAAAAGTTTCTAATTTAAATATATATGGTGCTTTTTCAAATTGTATTAATATAAATAAATATGATTTAGTTGTTTCTATATGTCCATATTGTTATTCACCAGATATATTTGATGAAGTAGACCCAGAAGAAGAAACTAAAGAACTCCTTCAGACAATAGTAAATATGTGTATTGAAAATAAAAAAGATTTATTTCTAGTTTTAGCTAATACATATGGTGCTATAGACTTTTTAAAAAAAATGTCTCAAAATGAAAAATATAATAAAATATTATGTGATGCAATTGATTTATATTATGTAAAAGAAGGCGAATCAAATATTTCAAATAATAAAGTTCTAATATTAAAAAACTAATTTTTAAATTACGATGTAATAGTAGATTTTTCTATTTTTAAAGTCATTGCAGTACACAAAGTATCTCTTCCTAGTTAATTATATTTAATTAAATAATTGTTTATACATACTCAGAATATTTATTTGCAAAGTCAATTAAAGAGTCACAAACTTTCTTACATTCGATTAAATGGTCAAAATCTCGATATTTTCTGTTTATTTCCAATTGAATTACATCAACATCAATATTTTCAAAAATAGTTTGTGTAATACCGCCACCTTTAAAATATTGATTATGGTTTATCTTAGTTATATTGTTTTTTTTAAAACAATTTTCCAATGTTTTAATAGTACTAAAATCAGCTGATAAACCATTTAAAGTTCCAAATTCTATATCAAAATTTCTGTTTCTAGCAGCTCCATGAATATCTAATACTAATTTTATATTATTCTCTTGTATGAATTCTAATAAATATTTCTTAAAATCATCAAGTGTAGTTTCGTTAGAATCAACACCATTATCGAAACATTTTATTAAATAAGATCCATTTATTTTATTACCAACATATTGAGCGATTGCTCCTGTATATGGTTCGGATAATTTCTTTTTATCTTTTTGATAAACTGTATGTACAGCAGTTAGTAAAATTTTAGAATCATTTTTTTTCATAATGTAATGTTGTTTACCAATATTTCTTTCATATAAATTAATTAAATCGTTAAAGTTCATTATTACCACCGTTTATATCGTATCAAATCTATAGTGCTAAGTCTATTGTAATAACGATAGTTTAAAACGCATTTGAAATAGCGTGATTAAGAGTAAATTATTTAAAAGCATATATGTTATAATATATAAGATGAAATAAATATTATATTAAGAGGTATTATGAAAAAAACAACTAAAATTATTTCTATTATTATTGCATTAATATTATTAATTGGCATTATATTTACAACAGTAAATAATTTTATGAATAAGGACATGAAAATTAGTAGTAAACTAATGGAAGAATTATCTAAGTCTAATAAAATAATAATTAAAGATAAAAATCAGGTTATGGGAACTATTACAGAAGAAAGCGTAATAGAAGAAATATTATCTATAATGTCAGAAGCTACTATTAATATGAGCGGTTCTTTTACTTGTGAGGGGACCACTTTATATTTTGAGATGTATAATGATAATAAATTAATAGATAAAGTTGATGTTTATCTTAGAGGAAACATAAATCCTAAAAGCATAGCAAAAGGTGGATGTTCTAAATACAATTTGCCATCTAAAAATAAAACTGATTTAAATATTATTATTGAAGAGCAAACAGGAACTAAATTTTTTAATATTTATGATTACTCAGAAGCTTGTGATCAAGCTTTAGAGCTAATATATGAGGATGAAGAATATAGATATTATTTTTCTTGTATTAAAAGTGATCAAGTATTTATTGAATTTATAACTACAAATCTAAAAATTACTGTAAAAAAAGCCTTAGAGGGTAATTATATTAGTATTAGTGAGCTAACCCAAACACATCCTGATTTATTTTATAAAGAAAAAAAATAAGCCTAAAACATTGAAGTTAAAATAGTTGAAAAATATCAACAAAAGCTAGGAATATCCCAGCTTTTGTTGATATTTGGCTGGGGTAGAGAGAATCAAACTCCCATCAGCGGTTTTGGAGTTTAGAATATCCTCAACCGTAGCCACCTGTCTCAAACTAAAAATT
>CAYTQE010000041.1:0-8646 GCA_964439985.1 uncultured Muribaculaceae bacterium
TAAATCTTCTTTGGATAAGTGATGCACTTAGTTTACCAGAAGTAATTGCAAAATCGACTACTTCATTATAAATAGGATCATCATATTCTTCTTGTTCATAGCCAAATCCTGCCGCCATATGATCTGGAGCAATTTCTGTTAAACTATTATCATAACTAGCTACTTGTTCTTTAGAAACATAATTAATTAACCTTGCTATTTCATCATCACTTATAAATGTTCCTTGAATTCTAGTTGGATGATTTTCTCCCATTGGTAAATATAACATATCACCTTTACCTAGTAATTTTTCAGCACCTGGTGAATCTAAAATAGTTCTAGAATCAATATAAGAAGCAACAGTAAATGCTATTCTTGAAGGAATATTTGCTTTAACAACACCAGTTATAACATCAGTTGATGGTCTTTGGGTAGCAACTATTAAATGAATTCCAGCAGCTCTAGCCATTTGGGTTACTAACATTAAATCTGCAAGCTCATCAATTATTACTACGATATAAGGTAGAAGTGGTTCTGAATGGCCACTTTTTTTATTTTCTTTTTCAATCATTTCGTTATACACACTTATATTCTTAAATCCTTTTTCTTCAAATAAACTATATCTTCGGTCCATTTCAGATACTATTTTTTGAAGTGCGACATTAGCTTTTTTAGGATCAGTTACCACTGGACATAATAAATGTGGTACTCCATTATAATTACTTAATTCTACTTTTTTAGGATCCACTAATACTAGTTTTACTTCATCTGGTTTTTTAAACATTAAAATAGATGCTATAAAACTATTAATACATACTGATTTTCCTGAACCAGTTGCTCCTGCTACTAATAAATGAGGCATTTTATTTAAATCAGCACAACAAGTTCTACCCATTAAATCTTTACCTAATGCAACTAATATTTTGGAATCATCCATATTTTTAGGAATAGTGCTTAATACATCTCTAATTGGAACAGATGCAATTTGTCTGTTAGGTAACTCTATTCCTACTGTACTTTTTCCAGGAATAGGAGCTTGAATTCTCACATCTTTAGCAGCAAGTGCTAAAGCTATTTCTCTATGTATACTAGTTATTCTATTTAATTTAGTAGCAGCTTTAATTTCAATTTCATATTGAGTTACTGCTGGCCCTTCATGAATTTCTACAACTTTACCAACAATCTGAAAATCATTTAATACTCTTTCTAATGCTACTTTATTAGCTTGTAAGAACTCTGTTGAATTTACTTTTGTATTTTTTTTAGGCATATCTAATATATTAAATGGCGGTAGTCGATAATTACCCTTACTTGAATTTTCAATTTTTATTGGTTCACTTTGGACTTCATTATGTGTTTCATTATGATATTGTTTTAAATCATTCGCGCTAGTTATTATAACTTTATCAGAAATATCTTCTGCAGTATCTTCTGGTACTTCAAATAATTTACTATTTTTAATTCCTTTTTTAATATTTATAAAAAACATTTTTATTTTATTAATTAAATCAATAAAAGTTATATCTAAAATCATTATAAAACCAAATATACCAAAAACACTAAAAACTATATAGGTTCCTTTTATATCAAATAAAGTAACAAAGACACCAGAGAAAAATGCACCAATTATCCCGCCACCCATTTGACTTAAATTCATATATCTCGTATCAGCTATAGTATTTAAAAAGTTTTCAATCGTGTTTTCAAATACTATACCTAATTTTAAGTCATCTATTACTTTAATATAATCTATATGAGATGATGCAAGTAATGTTATTAACAAGAAATATAAACCAATAAGTTTCGAACTAAAAAACTTAGGTAAATCTCTTTTGATTATCATATAAGTACCTAGGACTAAAAGCAAAATAATTAATACTGCCCACCATGTTCCCATTAAAAAAATTGCAAATGATTTTATTAAATGTCCAACTGGGCCAAAAGCTCCAATACCAATTACACTAACTAAAACTAATATTAAGCCAGTAAGCTCTGAACTAAATTTGACCTTACTACTCTCTTCTTTGCGTTTCTTTTTCTTCGCCATGAGCTTCACCCTATAATAAGTATAATATATTGTCTATGTTTTTGCAAAGAAAAAACGACAATTAATCATATATGTTAATATCCATTTATTACTTTTATATAAGCATTTAACTCTTTATCTTGATTAATGTTTTGATTATTATAAGTTTCTAGAAAATATATTTTATTTTAATGAAAATAATACTGGGCGGAAAGAACCGCTTACCCCAATATAACCATTAGCATCAGCGAAAAAGAATAATCCAGCATCAGTGCCATTACTATGATTGCCACCACGATGAAACCATGGAGCTGATTTATTTGGCAAATAAGAAAAATTTTTATTCCAACTACCAACTGATTTTCCTTCCCAAGATGTACCATTATATCTACTCGCATCGTTGCTTGTTTCATATATAGCATCACCATAGATAACTGAATCATAATTCATTCCAATTTCATTTAATAAACCTTCTGGTAATGTTTTATATTTATCTATATATTTAGAGCTTATATTTATTACAGTAGATGAATCCATACCACTTAATCCTGGTAAATCATTATAATTCCCCATCACTCTTTCCCATGATCCCCCGCTCATATCATATATTCCATATATGTTGTGAGTCGTACTTGCTTTAACACCATTTTCAGTATTATATGAAACACAAGATAGTTCATTTGCACCTTTTTCTTCAGTCCCAGAGCATCCTGTAAGGTGCTGAGCAAAAGCATTATTCCATATTTCTAAATTATCTGCACCATAACTTGATTTAGATAAATATGTTACAGCTCCCCACTCAGTGTTTTTCATCATATGAGTATCAAGTTCTGATGATAACCAGCCATATGTAGATTTATTTTTCATATTTAATGACACCTCAAAAGCATTACTATGAGTTATACATCTCCAGCTATTTGCATTAGGTATTATTTTTACTGTTTTAGTAGTTACATTATCTCCAGAATTACATGTACCTACAATTGTTGCAACTCCTTCTGCAGGAGCAGACTCATATTTAGCTACCCAAAAACCGAGTTCTTCTTCATTAAATCTAAAGGCAGGATGTAAAAAATAATACATAGAAGTATCTTTTACTCCTGGATTATATCCTTCTGTTTCAATAAGTGTATTACTAGTATTTTCATTTGTTCTTCCTTTTAAAAATTTAATATCTATCAATCCTATTTCACTAGAGTGGTAACCCTCTGTTATTTTATAGGCATATCTTGGTATCCAGACCCAGTATGAACCATCTGCACTTTTTGCATTAGCCCATTTTTTATTATTATAATCATACCATTCCTGATCATACTCATTTGTCTCTATTTCATTATGTTCATCATCCCACTTTACTGGAGTCATACCAGTAAAAAGGACTGGATGATTTACTTCTTTTTGCTGATTATATCCTATGAATTTAGAATTATAATTCTCGATTTCTATATAAGCTTTTATTTCTTTGTTCTGATCTATGTTTTGATTATAATCTTGATTAGGAAAATATATTTCTAAACTACAGTTATGAACTTTATTACCACTAGTTGGCGAATCAAAATTACCGATACCTAAAAATATATTTTGAAAACCATTATAAATATTAGAAAATTCTTCTCTACTAGGTGCAACTATTCCATTATTATTAGTATTATAGCTTATTAATTTGTATTTAAGGGCATTATTTGAAAATGTATTTTCTTCTACTACTAAAATTATTTGATAATACATTTCTATTTCGGTAGTGTTATTACCTGTTACAGTGAATGTTTTTATAGTAGCTGGATTATCACTAGGTATAATATTTTTAATATTGATATTTGATCCTCCATCATAAATAATTTTCATCGATCCGCCTATTACTGTTATAGTAGTTTCTTCTTCTCCACCTATTAAATTAGCACTAAAGTATGCGTATGTTACTCCAATAGAAATAATAAGGACTGAAACAATAATTGTTATTAATACAATTATATTTTTTTTATTCATATTTTCTCCAAAATCATTTAATATAATTATAAACAATAAAAAACAAAATATTTGACATATTCTGTTTTATTTATTTTTTTCTAAATAATTTATTACAACTTTTATTGTTTCATCAAAGTTATCATAATTAGTTTCAAACCATTTAACATCTATTTTATTATTAAACCATGTATATTGTCTTTTAGCGTAGTTACGACTATTTTTTTTCATCTTATCAATAACTTCCTCTAAACTAGACTCGTTATTTAAATAAGGAATAAATTCTTTATAATCAATTGTTGATCTTAATTGTTTGGAATGAGGATATTTATTAAATAATGTTTTAACTTCTTCTATTAATCCTATTTCAATCATTTCATCTACTCGATTGTTTATTATTTTATATAAATCTTCTCTATTAGTCGTAAGGCCAATTATATGAGCATCGTATAATAATTTTGGTTTTTCTTTTTCTACTAACTGATTATTAATTATGTGTTTTGTATATTTTCTAAGTAATCTTTGATAATTATTAGGTTCTACTTCAATACCTTTTTCAAGTAATTGTTTATGCATTTCTTCAGAAGATGTTTTTATTTTTAAAACTTTATCTTCTTTATTAAATTTATAATCATAAAGTACTGCACTTATATATAAACCAGTACCCCCTACTAATATAGGGGTTTTATTTCTTTTTAATATATCTTTTATAACTGCTCTAGCATCTTTTTGATAATCATAAACTGTATAATCTTCATCTAATTTTTTAATATCTATTAAATGATGAGTAATGCCTTCTTGATTATCTATTTTAGCAGTACCAATATTTAGTTCTTTATATATTTGGGTAGAGTCAGCATTAATAATCTCTCCATTATATTTTTTAGCTAGCTCTAAACTTAAACGAGTTTTACCTACTCCTGTTGGACCGACTATAGCAATAATCATTAATTCATCACCCTTTTAAACATTTTTTCTATTTCATATTTGGTAAAGGTAATTATTGTTGGTCTTCCATGGGGACAACTATAAGGATTATCACACTCTACTAATTTATTTAAAATACTTTCCATCTCTTCTATAGTTAAATTAGTATTTCCTTTAACACTTAATTTACAAGCTGCTGTTGCTGCTAGTTTATCATTAAATTTAAGTGGATCAAATTTATCATTTATAGTTAATATTAAATCAATTATCTTTCTAATTTGTTCTTCTTCATAACCTTCTAAAAGCCATATTGGATGACTTTTAATAATTATAGTATTAATTCCAAAATCTTCAATACTAAAACCTATATTAGTTAAGATATGTATATGTTCTTTAAAATTAATATAATCACTGGGAGTAAGTTCAATACTTATTGGAAATAATATATCAGTTGTTATTATTTTTTCTTCTTTTAAAGATTTTAATATATTTTCATAATTAATTCTTTCTGCAGCTGCATGCTGATCAATTAAATACATTGCCTCTTTATTTTGAGCAACTATATAAGTTCCAAAAACTAATCCTGCGGGATTTAATTCTAATTTTTTTATTTCTAAATTTTTATTATCCATGAAATTAAAGTCAATTTGTTTTTCATTAATTTCATTTGATATAGTTTCTATTTCATAATCATGATTTAATTCTGGAATATTAATTTCATAGTTATCTACTTCTGGTAACTTTATTTCATTATTCTTTTTAACTGCTTTTACTTCTACTTTAGGTATTAAAAGAGATTTATATAATCCTTGTTTTATTCCTTCAAAAATTAAATCTTCTAACTCTTTTATTTTACTTACTTTAATATCTTGTTTAGTTGGATGGATATTAACATCTATTAAAGTAGGATCAGTATTTATTTTTAAAATAACTACTGGATATTTATTATCAGGAATATAAGTATGATAAGCATTAATTATCATCTTATTTAAATCATTATTTTTTACTACTCGGTTATTAACTATTGTTGTTATATAACTACGATTTGATTTTAAAATACTTGGTTTTGATACAAAACCATCTATATCAAAATCATTATTAGAGTTAGTTATTTCTATCATATTTTTACTAATATCAAGACCGTATATTTCATGAATTGTTTTAAGTAAATTATCTGAACCACTTGTTTTAATAATTATATTAGTATTATTAATTAATTCAAAAGATACTTCTGGATAAGCAAAAGCTATTTTTTCAATAAAGCTTGTTGTATTATAAAGTTCAGTTTGAGGACTCTTTAAATATTTTAAACGAGCTGGAGTATTATAAAATAAATCTTTAACTTCAATAATAGTTCCTCTTCTAGCATCACTTTTTGTTTCCTCTTGTTTTTTACCACCCCTAATTATAATTTTTGTCCCGGTATGCCCTTGACTAGTAATTAAAGTCACTTTAGAAATACTAGATATTGAAGGTAAAGCTTCACCTCTAAAACCTAATGAATCAATAAAAAATAAGTCTTCAGTTTTATATATTTTACTTGTTGCATGTCTTAAAAAAGCATTATTAGCATCAAATTCATTCATTCCAGTTCCATCATCTGTTACTTTAATCATTTTAGTTCCAGAATCTATTAATTCAATTTTAATATTTTTAGAATTAGCATCTAAACTATTTTCAACTAATTCTTTAACAACATTAGCAATTTTTTCAACTACTTCACCAGCAGCTATTTTATTAGCAAGATCTTCACTCATTACTTTTATTTTATTCACTAAGACCACCAAAAACACTTTCTCTAACTTCTATTAATTCTTCTTTTAAATTAGATATTTTGATATTACTTTGCTTTTTTATATTTATAAAACCTAAACCACTTATAATTAAATCATTATTATTTTCAACTAAAATATTATAGTCAAAATCGATTTCTTTGAAAACTTTCTTAACCTTTAAATCATTGATCATATAAATAGTAATTGAAGTATCATTATCAAAATTTAAATAAATATTTTCTAATTGTAAAGTTTCACCTTTTTTCATTTGAAATGTTTTAGGTTTTAATTGAATCTTAAAACTGTTTTTTGGTAAATTAAAATCATTTTGAATGGTGTTAATTACAAATCCAGGTGAATCTATAATCATTAAATCCTTATTAATATTAATTCTAATAAAATCTAATGTAGTATTAGGTATATAACTAGTAGTTATCATCTTCATATTAGAATTATTTGACTCTATAAGTTTATTAATTAAAGTACTTTTTCCTGAATTAGTTAATCCTACAATATAAGCACTGTTAATATTTCTCTTATATAAATAATTAGTAAGTGATTCTACTCCATAATTATTAACACTACTTACCAGTTTTATATCAGTATTAATTTTATAATAATTTACTAAAAAAGATTTTATTTGAAATTCTTTAATACTTTTTAAGACTAAATCAGTTTTGGAGATTACTAATAATTTATCTTTTTTTATTTTATTAAAAATATTAATTACTTCATTATTAATACTTAAAAAGTCTGCTAAAAATATAACAAATTTAGTATCATTGTTTATAGCATTTATTATCACATCAGTTTCTTTTGGAGTACTACTTTTACTTTGTGAACCATAATGCATTATTTTAAAACATCTTTGACAATATACTCCAGTTTTTTGTTTTTCTAAAGGAATAAATCCGTCTTTATCAATATTTTCACTTTGTAATTTTGCTCCACAACCAAAACATATTTTTTTATTCATAATATTTCCCCTTTTTTAGTAAATCTTTTTTTTCTAATTTACTAAATATAGCACTTTCAATAGCCCGATTAGCTTTTGTTAAAGCAAAATCGATCTTACCTATCGGATTTACTAATATACTAGTAAATTCCATTCTATTAGCACCTAAGATATCTGTTAGTAACTGGTCTCCAATACAAGCTATTTCATTTTCTTTATATTTATAAACATTTAAGATTTTTAAATATTTTCTTTTTAAAGGTTTAAATGATAAATATGAAGAATCTATACATAAAATATCTTTGAAAGGCTCTACTCTTTTTTTAGTAGCATTACTTACTATTAATAATTTAAACTTCATATTTTTTAAATCTTCCATTAAATCTTTAAGTCTTTTATTCGGACTTTTTATATTAACAGGTGTTAGAGTGTTATCCAAGTCAAAAATTAGACATTTAATGCCGTTTTTCTTTAGTTTTTTATAATCGATATCGTAAATACTTTTTTGATAAATATCTGGAACAAACATATTAAACATCTTTCATCACCCTTTAAAAGATTATAACAAATTTTCATTTATTTATATAGGGTAGAATTAAAAAGTATAATAATTTATTATCTTTACATATACTTTTATAGGTGATGTAATGTTAGTATATTTTATTTCTCTTTTAAAAGGGTTAATGTTTTTTACTGGTTCTTATTCAATTAATGTTTTTCCAGATCCTTTACCAAAAGATGAAGAGGAAAAACATATAAATAATATGATATTAGGTAATATTGAATCTAGAAATAAACTTATTGAACATAATTTAAGATTGGTAGCCCATATTGTAAAAAAATATGAAAGTAAAGAATATGATACTGATGATTTAATTAGTATCGGAACTATCGGATTAGTAAAAGGAATTGATTCTTACAAACCATCTAAAAATACTAGAATAACTACATATGTAGCTAGATGTATTGAAAATGAAATATTAATGCACTATCGTAGTAACAAAAAACATATTAATAAT
>CAYTQE010000042.1:0-8549 GCA_964439985.1 uncultured Muribaculaceae bacterium
TGTTATTAATAATGCTTTAAGAAACAGTGACCATTATATTTGTCTATATGAGAATAAAGTATATATTTATAATTATCAAGAAATAATTAGTTTTAATAATGATTTAATTAAAATAAAATTAAGAAATACTTCAATTAAAATAATTGGTAATAAAATGTTAATTAAGAAAATGCATTTACATGAGCTTTTAATAGAAGGCGAGATTGAAAGTGTAAAATATGAATAATTATATAATTATAAAAGTAACAAATCATATAAATCGTTTTATTAAAAAATCAATAAATCATCAAATTAATTTACTTGAAGTAAATTATTTAGATAATGATAATATATTAGTGAAAATTAATTTAGAGGATTATCGTAAAATAAAAAGACTTAACTACTATTCTAAAATTATAATAATTAAATATGGTGGCATTAATGCAACAAAAATTCATATAAAGAATAATATAGTTTTTTATCTAATAGTTTTGTTATCTTTTTTAATAATTGAAATAACTAGTAATTTTATAGTAAGAATAGATATTATTCATGAAAACTCAATGATTAGAAAATTAGTTAGAGAAGAATTAGAAGAACAAGGAATTAAAAAAATATCTTTAGCTAAAGACTTTGATCAATTAGAAAATATAAAAAATAAGATTTTAAATAATAATCGTAATACTTTAGAATGGTTAAGTATTACCAGAATTGGGATGATTTATGTAGTTAGAATTGAAGAAAGAATTATTACTAAAATAGAATCAGATATTAAATATGGTCATTTAATAGCGGCTAAAGATGCACTAATTACAAAAGTAATATCATCTAAAGGAAGTGTTCAAGTAAGAAGTGGAGATTATGTTAGAAAAGGTGATGTTCTAATATCAGGAGAAATTAAATTATATGAAGAAATAAAAGGAAACATTCTTGCTAAAGGAGAAGTTTATGGTGAAGTATGGTATGAAACAGATATAAGTTATCCTTTATCTAAAAAAGAAAAAGAATATACTAATAAAAAAAGATTTAATATAATGATTAATAATAAAACTATATTTAAAAATAAATATCAATATTTTAATCAAGATAAAGTAAAGAAATTAAAAATTTTTGGTTTTAATTTATCATTTTATCAAGAAAGAGAATATAAGTTAAAAACTATAAATTATACTAACGAAGAAGCCTTAAACTTAGCATTAAAAAAAATAGAAGTAGAGTTTGATAATAAATTAAATGGAAAAGGTCAGGTTATTAGTCAAAAAGTTTTGAAAAAAGAAGAAAATAATAGTACAATGAATATAAGAGTATTTGTTATTACTAATGAACTTATTAGTAATACTATTTACTATGATATTGGAAGTGATAATTTTGATCCCGAAAATAGCAGTTGAAGCTATATATGAATTATGGCCAATGATTACTTTATTTTCAATTGTCTTAATAACTATTAGAATTGTTTATTTAAAAATAAATAAAAAATCATTCGTATTATATAAAGAACTTATTAGTTTATGTTTTGTAATATATGCACTTTTACTATTTGAATTAGTTACTAATACTGATTTTCATTCCTATAGTAATAATTTTACTCCTTTTAAAGAAATATTTAGATATAGCTTAACTAGTAAATTGTTTTATCGAAATGTAGTAGGTAATGTAATATTATTTTTACCCTTTGGTTACTTTGTTTCTTATTATTGTAAGATTAACAAATATTATTTTACTTTATTAGTTGTTTTAATTACGAGTGTTTCAATTGAAATTATTCAAAGCATGATTGGTCGAAGTTTTGATATTGATGATATTATTTTGAATTTAATAGGTGGTTATTTAGGTTATTTATTATATATTTTATCTAATAAATTATTAAAATTATATTCAGTTAAAATAAAAAACAATATTTTATTAAATATTATATTATTTATAATTATTCTAGCTTTATGTTATATTATCTTTAGTTTATATGGAGTGGTAATATGAATCAAATATTTATCGAAAATAAAATTAATTATTTAGATTCTGATTATTTAATAGAATTAATAAATTATACTCTTGATAAATTAAAAATAGCAAATAGTAGTCTATCATTAATATTAACTGATGATGCTGAAATAAGATTTTTAAATAATACTTATCGAAAAATAGATAAAACAACTGATGTTCTCTCCTTTGCTTTAAATGATGGAATGAAATTAATTAGTCCAGTTAATATGCTTGGTGATATTTATATATCGATTCCTCAAATGAAGAAACAAGCTTTAGAATATCAAACTGGTGAAAAAAGAGAACTAGCATTTTTAACAATTCATGGTTTACTCCATTTACTAGGATATAATCATGAAAATAAAGAAGATGAAGAAGTAATGTTTAAACTTCAAAAGGAGATTTTAAATGAAAAGAAAATTTAATGTAAAAAGATTGGATAAATCATTTCAGTATGCATTTACTGGATATAAAAATGCCTTTCACAGTGAACCAAATATGAAATTTCATACTTTAATTGCTATTTTAGTAGCAATAGGAGGTCTTTTCTTTAAACTAAGTAGTTTAGAGTGGATATTTATAATTTCCTTAATAGGACTTGTAATAGGTGCTGAATTACTTAATACAGCTATAGAACATCTAGTAGATTTAGCAACTCAAGAATATAAAAGAAAAGCGATGCTTGCTAAAGATACATCTGCTGCCTATGTAATGGTATTAAGTATAACAGCAGCTATTGTGGGAATGATTATCTTTATTCCTAAAATTATAGAATTAATAAGAGGTTTAGTATGAAAGAAAATTTAAAAATGATTATTAAAAATGCCTATACTCCTTACTCTAATTATAATGTAGCATGTGTTATAGTGATGAAAGATGGCCAAGAATTTCTGGGAGTAAATGTAGAAAATGCATCCTTTAAAAATGGATTATGCGCTGAGCAAGTAGCAATTTCAGCTGCTATTGCCGAAGGTTATACAAATTTTGATTTTAAAGAATTACATGTTATGGGAAGTAGTAAAGAAATAACTTGTCCCTGTTTTTTATGTCGCCAGCTTCTAGTTGAGTTTTTCAGTGCAGATTCTCGCATTTTTTGCTATAATAAGACTGGTAAACGAAAAGAATACTTAGTAAGTGATTTATGTCCTGAGGCTTTTAATTTAGATGAGGTACGAAATGGTTAATGAATTAGAAAGATTACTTAGTAACTCCAATTCACCATATGATAGACTTTGTTTTAGTGCGATAGTTGTTATGAAAGATAATACAACATTTGCTGGAGTTACAGTAAAGAATCAAATTTTTAGAGATGCAGTTTATGCTGAACAGGCAGCTATTGCTAGAGCAATAACTGCTGGCTATAAATATGGTGATTTTATGGAAATCCATCTAATGGTAAGTACATCAAATATCAATGATTTAAGGTTTATTAATAAAGATATGATAACTGAACACTTTGAACCAAGTTGCGAAGTATTCTTATATGATAAAAATCGCAATATGCGAGTCTTAAAAGTTGGTCATTTACTATTTAATATATATTAGAAAAAAGAGGTGATTCTATGAAAAGTGGTTTTGTAAGTATAGTAGGTAGACCTAATACAGGTAAAAGTACCCTACTTAATACCATATTAAACAATAAGATAGCTATTGTTAGTGATGTAGCTGGTACTACTAGAAATACTGTCCACGGTGTTTATAATGATGAAGATACTCAAATAGTTTTTATAGATACACCAGGAATTCATAAACCTAAAGATAAATTAGGAAAATACTTAAATCGTCAAAGCTATAATTCAATTAAAGATATCGATGTTATATTATTTGTAATCGATGCTGAATCTGGAATTGGTAAAGGTGATAAATTTATTATTGATACTTTTAAAAATATAGATACACCAGTAATTTTAGTCTTAAATAAAATTGATAAATTAACTGATGAAGGTATTATAAAAGCTATCAGTGAATCAAAAGATTTATATGAATTTGCTGAAATAATTCCGATCAGTGCGAAAACTAATGATAATGTTGAGCGCTTAATAAAAGTAATAAAACAATATCTAACTGATGAAGTTATTTATTATGATGATGGAACTGTTACTAATACTAGTATAAACTTTATGATTGGCGAATTAGTAAGAGAAAAAATCCTTAATTTAACAACTGAAGAAGTACCACACTCAATAACATGTGTAACCTCATATTATAAAGATAAAGGTAGTATAGTTGATATTTATGTAGATATAATAATAGATAGAGACTCTCTTAAAAAAATTATAATTGGTAAGCAAGGCTCAATGCTTAAAAATATTGGATCTCTTGCTAGACGAGATATTGAAAATTTAGTAGGTAAACAAGTATATTTAGAACTATTTGTTAAAACTATTAAAAGTTGGCGTGATAAAGAAAAGTATTTACAAGAATTAGGATTTAAAGAACATGAATAGGTGAAGAAATGGATAACAATATAAAAATACAAATAAAACGAGGAAAAGAAGCATTTGAATCATTTATTAATGAAGAGGATTTAAATCTAGTTGCTCAAAAATATAATATCAGTTTAAATATTCTTGTAAAAGATATGAAAACTTATATTAATAGAATATTAGACCCTAAACCAAGTGAACAAAAATTAGCTACATATGATGAAATTAAAAGAAAAAAAAGACAGAATGCTTTAAAAGAAATAAAGACCTTCTATCAAAATAATAATGAAGAAATAGATCCTAAAATATTAATTGAAAAAGCAGCTTTTGATGCCTTTATTACTACTGATAAAAACCCTTCAGCAATTGTAGATTTAGCTTTAAAACAAGGTTTAGAACCAGAAGCAGTAAGAAATAACGCTTTTAAACATTCTAAAAGAGTAGATCAGTATAAACCAACTGAAGAAGAAATTGCTATTTTTAATGCTGTTAATATTTCTAGAAAAGAATCATATCAAAAAGAACGCATAGATTTTACATACTTAGATAAATTACTAAATTTAGAGTCAACTTTAGTAAATGATTATTTAGAAATAGTTATAAATGAAGAATTAAGTCCATCTATGGTCTTAAATAAAATAGATCTATATATTAAATACTTTAAAGAAGAAACTGAAAATATTAAAAAACTTACTTTAATTAAAGCTCATTTAAAATCTAATTATAATTATATTGTTAATGAAAGAAGAAATAGATCTAAAAACAAATTATCAAATCAAGAAGAAGAACACTTTAGAGAAATTACTGGAAAAATACTAGAAGAATACTTAATAGATAACTCAGTAACTATTAAATCATTATTACTTAAATATGACCTAACTGAAAATGTTTTTAATAATAATTTAAAAATATTTAGTACTGGTTTTCCAAAAGAACAAATATTATATAAAGAATATATTAATTTATTAGAAGAAGAAAAAAATAATATCGCTGAATATATTAAAACAATATATCATTACTTAAATAATGGTATTGAAAAAAATGATCAAATTGATAATTTTAATATCTTAGATTATTATCGAATCATCGGTTTAAAACCAGAAATTCTTTTAGATAAAGCTTGGAAAAATATTAGTGATGAATTATATACAAGAAGCCAGCTAACTCGGGTTAGTCATTTCTTTGCTACAGTTAGTAAAAATAATTATGTATATACTGAAGAAGAACTATTAAATCAACATGTTAGTTATAATGATCAAATTATAACCAACATAGATATCAAAATAAAAATTATCAAATATTTAAAAAAATTAAATATTCCTTTATCCAGTAGTGCTTATTTTGCTGCAACTGAAGAATATTTAAAAGGCCAGCTTAATTTAAATCCTTTATCTCTTGAATAGAATTTAAAAATTTGACCCAATATATTAATAGAAAGGTATTGGTCAAAGTGGATAAAAAAGAAGCTTGGGAATTATTTGAAAAAACTGGAAAAATAGAATATTATTTAATATATAAGAGAAGTGAATAATAAATGCTTACAGAAGTACAAGGTATCATTATTAGTGAAACTAACTATGGGGAAACTAGTAAAATCATAAATATTATTACCAAAGATGGAATAATTGGAGCTATAGCAAAAGGCTCTAAAGGATTAAAAAGTCCTTTAAGAAGCTATACTCAAAAATTCACCTTTGGTAATTTTTGGGTTTATAAAAAAGAAAATAAACTATCAATTATAAAAAGTGTAGATGTCATAAATGAACTTAGTAATATAAAAAAAGATATAGTTTTAATAAGTTATTTAAGTTATATCTCAGACTTAACTCACCAAATTATGAAACAAACTGGAGAAACAGAACTATATAACATTTATATAGATAGCATTTTAAAAATAAATGAAGGATTAAACCCAATTGTAATATGTAATATATTTGAACTAAAAGCTTTAGATTATTTAGGAGTAGGAATTAATTTACACTCATGTAGTAAATGTGATATTTGTACTGATATTATTACAATAGATCCAGATATAGGTGGATATCTTTGTAAAAAATGCTATACAAATGAAATAATATATGATGAAAAAACTATTAAAATGCTAAGAATGTATTACTTAGTAGAAATATCTACTATAAGTGATTTAAAAATAAGCAAAGAAGTAATAAATAATATAAATAAATTTATAAATACTTATTATGATCGTTATACTGGGTTATATTTAAAAAGTAAAAAATTTTTAGAAGAAATAACTAACCAAACTGATTGAACTAAAGTCTTTTTTATGATAAAATTAATTTATAGGATATGGTGAAAGCATGAAATATATCAAAAAGAAATATTTAATTTATTTATCATTAGGAATCATAGCAGTATTTTCAGTTATAATATTTGGAACTTATGCTATATTTCAAGCAAGCACTGCTCAAAACACTACAAATGTAGTAAGTACTTTAGACTGCATGAATATAACAATAACTGGTAATAACTCAGCACTTACTTTAAATAATGCTTATCCACTATTAGATAGAGTAGGAGTTACAAAAACTCCATATAACTTTACAGTTAAAAATAACTGTAATACAACAGTTCAATATCAAATAGTAGTATCAATAGTAAATACATCAACTTTAAATAATTTAGATTATATAAAAGTAGATATTGATGGTCTAGAAAAAAATCGTAAACAACTACTAAGTAATTTACCAGAAAATACTATATCTGGTTTAACTGGATATTTAGGTAACTATACTCTAGTAAATAATACATTTAATAATAATGAAAGTCATACCTATAATTTTAGAATGTGGTTAAATGGAGAAAATGAAGATATTTGGGAAGATGACACAATTACATCAAAAAACTTTACAGTTAAACTATCAATAATTGGAGTAATGCAATCAGATTCATTTAATACACTAAAAGAACAAATACTTGCTCAAGGTGGAGGAGCAGCTGCAATAGAAGTAAAGCCAACACCAAGCTTTAATGTAATAAATGGAACAAGTGGATTATATTCTTCTCCAGATGAATACGGCATGAGTTATTATTACCGTGGTGTAAAAGAAGAACTTAATAATAACTTAATTTGGGGTGGATTCCAGTGGAAGATAGTAAGAATCAATGGTGATGACTCGATAAGACTTGTATATAACGGAACAGAGGCTCAGTTTAATACAAATGGCTATGCAAATGATACAGGAACAACTACTCAAATAGGTACTTCTGCATTTAATTCAAATTATAATGATGCAAAATATGTAGGTTATATGTATGGTGGCGCAAATGGAGTAGCATCAGAAATACGACATGGTAGCACTTCTTTAGCAGCTACCTTCAACCAAACATCAACCAATATAAAAAATGTACTTGAAAACTGGTATGGAAATAATATAGCTGGTAAACCCCATGAATCAGATGTAGTAGATAATCTATTTTGTAATGATAGACAACTACGAAGTGAAGTAGGAGGATCATCAACTGGACCAGGATACGGAAATACTGGCACAAGTACATACTATGCTGCATATCAGCGGCTATACACGACGAAAGCACCAACTTTGCAGTGCGGTTTAAAAAATGACCGTTTTACCAAAAGTGATACAACCCTAGGAAATGGCGCTTTAACTTATCCAGTGGGATTATTATCTGCAGATGAAGCAGCAATGGCTGGATTAGTATACAACATAAGCAATAGTACTAATTACTTGTATACGAATCAGAATTATTGGCTGTTTTCGCCAAGCAACATGGGTTCGGGCGGCTATGCTCTCGCGTTCAATGTCCATTCGTCGGGGTACTTGTACTACAGCACTGTGAGCAGCGGCAACGGCGTCAGGCCTGCAGTTTCAATCAAGGGTGATGTTATAGTATCAGGTGATGGCTCAAGTACTAATCCATTTAAAATGGTAGATCCTGAACCAACTTTAAAAGATAAAATAATTGCACAAAATAGCGATACAGTAACAATCGAATCTAAAGGTACACCGGACTTTAATATAATAAATGGAACAAGTGGATTATATTCTTCTCCAGATGAATACGGCATGAGTTATTATTACCGTGGTGTAAAAGAAGAACTTAATAATAACTTAATTTGGGGTGGATTCCAGTGGAAGATAGTAAGAATCAATGGTGATGACTCGATAAGACTTGTATATA
>CAYTQE010000043.1:0-8490 GCA_964439985.1 uncultured Muribaculaceae bacterium
TCACCTCAATTACTGCTGACTGCTTTTTTAATTATAACATAAAACTCTTTACTATACCTAAAGATTTAGTTATAATTTATACAGGTGATGAAAATGGAAGATAAAATTAAATATGTATTAAATCAACTACGACCGTATTTAAATAGTGATGGTGGTGATGTAGAGTACATTAAATATGAAAATGGAATTGTCTACATAAAACTTACTGGTGCTTGCGAAACATGCATGCATCGAAACGAAACTATAAAAAACGGTATTTTACAATCATTACAGTCAGAAATACCTGAAATAAAGGACGTTATTAACGTAGAGTTATAGTCCTTTTTTTAACCAATTTATATTTATTAATTGATAGTTCTGCAGAAGCGTATTATAAATAGTTTTTAAAAATATTTCATAATCTATTTGAAATTCCATTATAGGTAATAATTCACTTTCTGGATGGTCATTTAAAATGATATCATCAAATATATCAAAATAATATGACGGATAAAGTAATCTTGCAAATAATAGATTTGCGGTTATTTCATTTAAATATATATTTTTTATATAATCAATATAATGATTTATATCTCTTTTTTCTATAAAAAATGAACTTTTAATGTATTCAGCAACATCTCTAATTTTAACATATTAGAGGGATTGAAATATTCCCCTTTTATAACTGGAGCATGCATCCTATAATGTTGTATCCCACACTCTACATTTACCATTTCTTCATATTTATCAGCTATTACAATAGCGTTTTCAGCTAAACCAATATAGTAATTCACACTATGTAATACTATGTTTTTTCCTTGAGCAAGTTCATTTATTTGTATTTCATAATAATCTATTCTATCACTCCACAGTTTACTCCAATTAATTTTATTGTTTATTTGAATATTAAATTGTTCATCAAATCTAATTATTTCATTTGGATTACAATTAATTACAAAAAGAACATAATGTTTATTATTATGATTTGTTACAACTAAATTATCTTTATTATAAATAAGAATATAGTTATGAATATTCAAACTCATTAATTTTTCATATATTTCTAATAATTGAGTTGGTTCAACAAATAGTTCTATTAATAAGTATTTTATATTTTTATTTTCAAAATAAAAACCACCATACATTTTACTTATGGAATCTGGATATAAATTATAAAAGTAATTAATTATATTTTTCATACTTAATTATATGAAAAAAAACTAAGTATATAACTTAGGATCAGATAGTCGGACCTTGTGGTTCATCAAAAATATTTCCTGTTGCAGGGTGAAATGGTGCCATCTCTTGTTGAACAGGTTGAATCATATCTTGACTTAACGCTGGAATATCATTTTTTGAAGACTCTTGTACTGGAATATTGAAATCTATAACAGGTTCTTCTTGAATAATTGGCTCAGCAGGAATTTGATAATCATTCATTTCCTTATTTTCTAAATCTTGAGTAACTTCTTTATCTGGAATAATTGATAGTAACTTAGCTACTACTTTATCTAAATCATCTTGTATTTTAACTATATCATGAACTAAATTAGTAAAATCTGAGTTTGCTGAAACTGGTACTGGAGGTGACACATGATTTTGATTATTATCAAAATTATGAGATAACATGTCAGCATTAGTCATTGTATCTCCTACATTTTGAGTTTGTACATTAATTTCATTTACATTAAAATCTAAAGGTTCTTGTGGTAAAACCGGTTCTACTTGAACAGGTTTTGAAGCCTTTATCGTTGCTATCGCATCATTATACTTTTGTATAAAACTTAATTTCTTTGCACTATCTATAGCAATTATATTAGTTGCACCAGTAATTATTGGAGCCATATTAATCTCCTCCTAATTCTAAATACTTTATGTTTTCGTTTTTTTCTCCGATTAAAATGGACTTCATTATATTTTTAAGATTAGTCCATTCTTCATCAGTCATTTTTTCTGCAATGTTAAGATTATTATCACTATTAATTACTTCTGAAACATACATTTTAATTAAATTGTTTTCAACAGTTTCATTTTTAGTATAAAATAAATATTTTTTCCCTATATTCACTATTTCAAAATAACTTATTAATTCAACATTTGTTGTTTCACCGCTTGGTAATTTAATTTCTACATTGTTCATTTATAAAACCTCGCTATTCTTCTTTAATTCTATCATAAAAAAAAAGCTAATTCAATCTCTTTTTTCTAATAAAAAATAGCGACAATCATGAGCACAGTTATTTATCAAATATGATTCTAAATTTTTAAAGTTATTTATCTCTTTACAATTTTTATGATCTTCTTTATAAAATCCTTTTAATCTAAGTTTACCATACGCCCAATCTCCCACAATATAATCATAAATTAAAAAATAATCTGTGAATTTCTTTTTTAATTCTTCTATATCATATCCTTCTCGATGATTTTTTAATAAAGTATATTTTTTTTCATCATATAAAACTTCTTCCATGCTATCTCCTTAAAAACCAGAATGCAATTAATAATCCTATCATTATCTCAGTTGCCATTATACTTAATAATACTACTGTATCTACAAAGCCACTGCCACTTGTTAATATTAATTTTTTAGGATCAAATTTTTCTTTTCCAGCTTCATTATCTTCATTGTCTTCGGAAATGATTTTATCATTTATTTCTCTTATTTTCAAATTTGATAATTGTTTTATTTCATTTAAATCAATACCATAACGAATATAATAGCTATCTGGTAATAGATCAGGTAATATTTCAGTTAATACTAAAGTATTAGCGAATTGATATTTTTTTATTTGCCATAATTTTGGTATAACTGTTTTTTCATCTAAGATAAAACTATAAATTTTTAACATTTCACCATTAATAGGGTCAAAAAATGAATCAAATAATTCTATATCTTCTTCAGTAATCTCTTTATTTACACTTTTCATTAAAATCATATTTATTAAAATAGCACTTATTTTATTAGGTATATCGGTTTTTGCTACTAAAGTAGAACTATTAAGCCAATTGCTATAATCTTCCATATATTTGAAAAATATATCTATTTCTCTTTCCTTCATTCCATAAATAAGAAGATTTTTTTTAAAACTTTCTGCTTTTTTTAACTTAAAAGGATTAATTATGTTTATTTCTCCATATATACATATTAAAACTCTAATAACCCAAAATTCATATATATGCACTTTGTTTAATTCAGTATTATTACTATAATTCAAATAATTTAAAATACCATTATGAATGGCTTGATTAATAAATATATCCATAACTAATACCTTTCTACCAACAATATAACATATCTTATTTATTTTTTCTATATTACTTTACACTAATAAGTGAACTACTACTTTCTAATACTCCATTATAAAAACTCGGTATTTTTCCTTGAATTACTTTAGTTGCTACTAATATTTCAAATTCCAACTCTATCGATTCATCATAAACAGGATAAATGAAACTTTCAGTTAAATATAATTTTATGTAAAGATTAATAAGTACAGAATTAATTCCATAACTACTCATTTTAGTATAAACATCTCCTATTATATTTTCTAATAAATTAATTTTTATATAAATTTTAGGTCCTAAGTTCATTAATATAGCATTCTTAGTATATGCATAATACGGGATTTTTATAATCAAATTGTCTTTTATTGCTACTGTATTGCTTGGAATAATTCCTGCTTTTAAATTTTTAACTTCTTTTTCTATATTACTTTTTAAATCAATTAGTACTTCATAGGCTTTTTCTAATTTAAAATCAACATTCGTTATTTCATCATGTCGATTTTTATTTATAACAATTAAATCATCTGTAGTAACTTCTTTTAATATATCTTTTGTTAAATTTTTAGTAACTATATTAAATGTTACTTCTTTTAATTCTCTTCTAGCAGTTTCTACAAAAGTCTTATTTAATTTATTTATAAAAAAATTAATAAAAAATGCAGTATTAATACATATTAAAATAAGTATTAACAATAAAATTCTTTTATTTTCTATTTGCAATCTTTTCCTAAATTTAATTCTTCTCATATATTATATATATATGCAAAAAAAAGAGCTATATTAAAATAGACCCCAATTTAAATATTTATTTAGTAATATTACACTTACAGTGATTAATATAATAATAAATATTATAACTAAAATAGTTATTAATATTGAATTAGATTTTATATCACTCTGTATTTCTTTAAAATCTTCATAATCTTTATCATTAACAGTTAAATTACCAGTATAGAAAGAGTTTTCTATACAGTTTTCACTTGTCAGTAGTTCATTGGTAATAGAATCATCACCTAAATCTAACAAATCTTTTGCATCTTTCTGAGCCTTTTCTTGATTTTCTAGTTCTATTTTTGTAATAGTGTTTATCAAACTCATTAATTCTTGTTCACTACTTGTTTTATCATATTCTTCTACTGATTTTTCTAAATCTAAATTTTGTAATATTTCGTAATTTGTATTCCTTAATTTTTTTAATCTCTCTTTATTATAATCAACGTTTTGTTCAGTTCTTGCCTTAGCAAGTATTTCATTAATATCATATTCTTTAGTATCTATTTTTTCTCGATAAACTTCTTCTTTTTCAATATCTATCGCAATAGATTTTCTTCTAGGTAAATTTTCTCGATATTTTTTATCTAACATTTCTTTTATTAAATCAACATCTATATTTTTAGGATCAGCTTCTAAGACTGAAATATTTGAGTTAAGATCAATTTTATTATATTCATCTATTTCTGTATTCTGATATAAATCTGCGTTTAATTCAGTCCTGCTTTTTAATTCAGGCTTTTCAATACCATATTTATCCATACGAGAATTCATACTTTCACCCACTCTAAAATAATAATAACATAAAATGTAAACATTTGGAATATTACTTGCGCTATAATTATAAAAGTGTGTATAATTGAATCGGAGGATTTATGAAGAAAGTAGAAATATTAAAAGATAATTGTATTTCATGCGGATTGTGTATTAACTCCGCAGAAAATACATTTGCTTGGGATGATGATGGAAAAGCTCATGTAATTAACCCAACAGTCAATGATGAAATAATAAATATATCTGGACTTTGTCCTACTGGAGCAATAATAATTAAAGAAGAAGATTAAAAAAGGATTAACTCCTTTTTTTAATTTTCTTCAATATAATATTTACTTTTATGAGGTTCATCAAACAATAAACCTGGATAGTTTTTTTGCCTTAATACTTCATAAAGACAAATGGCGACTGCATTTGATAAATTTAATGCTCTAACCTTATCACTCATTGGTATTCTAGCACAATATTCTAAGTAAGGTTTTAATATCATTGTAGGTATTCCTGTTGATTCTTTTCCAAATATTAAATATATTTTTTCATCTGATACATTATAATTAAAATCACTATGTGGTTTATGTCCATATCTTGTAAAAAAATAATATCTACCCGTATTTTTATCAAAAAAATCTTCAATATTTTCATAAATCTGATATTGACAATCCTTTATATAATTAACACCACTTCTTTTAATATCAGCCGTGGCTAAATCAAAACCTAGTGGTTTGATTAAATGTAGTTTTACATTAGTAGCAACACAAGTACGCATAATATTACCTGTATTTCCTGGAATTTCTGGTTCAAATAATACAATATTTATCATATAATTTTAATTTACAATCTCATATTTTTCTAATAATTGTAAAAAATCTCCTGTATTAATTAGATTAGATTGACTGTCTATAAAATCAACTACATTATTATCTTTAAAATATATTATTCCTGGTAATTTTTTTAATTTATTATTTTCAATTCCTAAGATAGAATTTATTTCATCAATATATTTATCTTTTTTCATTAATTCAGTTACATCCATATATATAAAATTATCAATTAAATCATTATCTTTTATAAATTTTTTTAATTTAACTTCTAAATTATAGATGTTTTTATCTCCAGTATGACTAACATAAATATAGGTGTCCGGACTAAACTCCAAAGAAGCATTTTCTATTTCATTAGGTTGAATATTCGCAACATACTTAGAAATATAACTTTGGTTTATTTTATTTTCAGAATAATTTTTATATAAATTTGAACTACCAATAGTCATTAATATTACTCCCATTAAAATTAAATATAAATTAATATAATTATTTTTTAACTTATTATTTTTAGCCATAATACCTCTCCTTAATTATAATTAATTATATCATGAATCATGACTAAAAAGAAGAAATTATTTTTTATATTTTATAATGGCACTTTTACTATAAATGTTATTATAGTATCAATTGCTAAAATAATCATTAATATATAAGTTATTGTTTTAGGTATTTTTTTAAATACTTTTTCCATTATAGGATTTATTAAGTATATAACTATTGTACTACCTAAACCCCAAATAAAAGCACTTTCTAAAGAAATATATCTTCCTAAATTATATTTAAGTGGATCATAGTTCCAATAAATTTTATTAAATATAAATTCTATTAAATTCCCGCCGATATATTCTAAAATACTCAATATAATTAAACATAATATAAAATGTAAAATAATTTCTAGCCATTTTGAAAATTTATTATTTAAATATTTATAAATATAATGCGCTGTTAATATACCTATACCATATACTGGTGTCCATGGTAAAAATAAAACACCACTAACATAATTTTTTAGTAAAAATGATTCTAATATGTGACCAACAATTGAATAGAAAAAAAATATATTTAAATAATACATCAGTTTCACCCACTATTAGTATAAACTTTATTTATTTTAACATACTTTAAATATTTATAAATATTCTTGATTATTTTTTTTGCGTAAATATATTTTTCTTGTTAAATCAAACGGTATCACAGTAAAGGCAATTATTAAAACAAATATTATTTCTTTTAATGTTAAGCCATATGTTCTAAATACATTACCACCAAAATAAATAAAATATATTTGAATAATACTAACTAATAAAAATATAAAGATAAATACTTTATTTTTAATTATATTATGTAGTAAATTAATTCTTCCCGTTCTAGCATTAAATGCATTAAATATACCTATAAAAACAAATAAAGTAAAAAAAGCGGTCATAAAATATTTGTCATTAAGATCATATCGAATAACATTTTTAAAAAATGGTAACTTTAAAAACAAAAGACATAAAATTGCCGAGTATGTACCTGTTAAAGCTATTTCCCCATACATATATTTATTAATTATTGATTCATTTTTAGGCTTTGATTTTTCTTTCATATATTCTATGTTAGGTGTTTCATAGGCAAATGCAAGTCCTGCTAATGTATCCATAATCATATTTATCCATAACATTTGCATTACTGTAACAGGAGTACTTATCCCGATAAAGGGGCCAATAATTGATAACACAAGTGCACATATATTAACTGTCAATTGAAAGATTATAAATTTACGGATATTTTTAAAAATGGTTCTTCCATACAATATAGCCATGCTGATTGATTTTATATTATTATCTATTATTACAATATCACTGGCTTCTTTTGCAACTTCAGTACCACTTCCCATAGCAAATCCTACATCCGCTTTTTTTAATGCTGGAGCATCATTTACTCCATCACCTGTCATACCAACAACTAAGTTCATTTCTTGAGCTATTCTAACTAATCGGCTTTTATCTGTAGGTTTTGCTCTCGCTATTATTTTAATTTTATATAGCATTTCTTTAATATCATCATTACTATAATTATTAAATTCATCACTAGTTAAAGCTATCTCATTTTTTTCATATATATTTAACTCTTGTGCAACTGCTAGAGCTGTATCTAAAGCATCTCCTGTAATCATTATTACATTTACACTAGCATCTTTAATTAAAGCTATACCTTCATGACTCTCAGGTCTTAATTCATCTCTAATTAAAGCTACACCTACGAAAATATAATTACTAGTAAAACGATTATCAGCATAAGCCAGTACTATAACTCTTATACCTTTTTGAGTATATAATCGAATAATATTGTTTATATTTTCCATGTTTTTTAAAATCTGTTTTTCACCATTTTTATCTAAATAATACTTACACTTAGGTAAAATTATTTCACTAGCACCTTTAATATAAAAGTTACTTTTAGTAGTAGCAGATGAATACTTATTAGTGCTATCAAAACTTTCCAAACTAATAATTTCTTCTTGTTCATAAGTAGTAACAAACTTTTTTAATGCTTGATCAGTAGTATTTCCGCCTATTATTTTACCATCTGTTACTTCACTACTATTATTAATATTAAGAGATTTTGCTAAAATATTTAAATATTTTGGATATTTTTCAATTTCTATCTCATTACTATATTTCTTTCCCTCATAATCACAAACTCCTATAACTGATAATTCTCCTTTAGTAAGAGTCCCTGTTTTATCTGTTAATAAAATATTTAATGAACCTGCAGTTTCTATTCCGACTAATTTTCTTACTAAAACATTATTTTTAAGCATCTTTTTCATATTAGTTGATAAAACCAGTGCCACCATCATCGGTAAACCTTC
>CAYTQE010000044.1:0-7972 GCA_964439985.1 uncultured Muribaculaceae bacterium
TGTGCAAAGGGAGAACCCTTTTGATACCCCTTTAATGCATAATTTAGCAAGGCAATAGCCAAGCAAAATTATGTTGATTAAAAACTTGTTTTTAATCAATTAAAGTCTATCGCCACTTTCATTTTACTTCGTAAAAACAAAACGTGCCACGACTTTAAAAAATTAGCAAATCTTACGAAATGCTAATTATTGTTTATCTTCTAATTCCACCATTATTAAATTGTTCTGTTTGATTTAATCCATAACAATTGACTGGCGTCATATTATTATCTTTATCTCGCATCAAAACATTTGTAAATCTATAAAAATTTTCACTTACATTATCATAAAAAACAAAATTTATATCGCCTGTACTCGTTACTAAACAACTTGTAAGTTCAACTTGCTTATTTTTAAATACCGGATTATCTTGATTCATTTGAATATATGAAGTAAAATCTCCTAATGAAAAATTTTGATTAAAACTACCTATTGGAGGATGAGAATGACCATGACATACAACTAATCCATTATTTAGATTTTCATTAACTTTATTTTGAAGATTACTTAACATTGTTTGATTAAAACTTGCTGCTATGTTTTGCCTATTATTGCTTGAAGAAACAAATTCAGTAAACTCTATATTATTATTTACTTCTTTTCCATAAAGGAAAAATGGAAATTCTTGATTTGTAGAGTTGGTTACATCTTGAACTGCTAATAACATTTCATATATTTCTTCACTTAATATTATTTGTGAACTAGGCATATTATTAACAATATCAGAATTGATCGGAGTCATTTCTCCATAAGACCCATAAGTATCAAAATTTTGTTTATGATATTGTCCATATGGATTTTTATTTATCATAATTTCTTTTGCTTTTTGTAAATATTGCTCTCTTGTCATAAACATCTCCTAATTATTTTTTTTAAACTGATAATAGTAAGCCAGTCCACTGAAACCATCTTTATTTTCTTCTAATTCAATATTTAATTTTTTGCAAGTTTCTTTTACTAATATTCTAATTTGTCCTTGTGTAAGAGGTTCAATTGATTTTTTATTTGGATTGTAATTGATTAAATCCGCTATCGTAGTAGTAGTTTTACTTTGTAAATCAATAATTTTTTTCATAATATCATATACTTGTGTATTCAAATCTACGATATTATTGCCAACCATTTCTTCATTATCTTTAATGACTTCATTTATAATTGTTTTTAAATTTTCATCACTTATCATAACAGTACCTTCTTTCTATAATAATTTTACCATAAAATATAGAATTTTTATTAAATTTTAATTAAAATTCACTATTTTTTTAATTATAAATGTAAATTTTATGATATACTTGTATCAGTTGGTAAGTTATTACTACCTATACTTTTATGCCTAATGGTTGTTGTACTCCCACCATAAGGGCACCATTTATTAAATTAAATTAACTAGAAATAGTTATTTTTTCATTTTATGATATAATTTAATTGTAAAGGTGTTATATGGATCAAGAAAAAATTGGAAATATTATAAAGAAATTAAGAAAAGATAATAATCTTACCCAAAAAGATTTAGCTGATAAGTTAGGTGTCACATTTCAAGCTGTTAGTAAATGGGAAAATGGTAAAAACATTCCTGATATATCTACTCTTAGACAAATAAGTAAAGAATTTAAAATTGATATTAGTTCCATTTTAGATGGTAATTTAAAAAGAAAAAAACAAATGAACATTATGTTAATATTAGTTACTATAATTTCTTCTATATTTCTTTATATGACTTTAAATAAAGATAATGATTATAATTTTAAAACCTTATCAGCAAATTGTAATAATTTTAATATATCTGGAAGTATAGTTTATAATAAAGAAAAATCAACTATTTATATATCAAAACTTGAATATTGTGGAGGAAATGATAATCTGCAGTATAAAAAAATAGAATCTATATTATATGAATCAACAGATAATTTAGAGAAAAAAATAAATCAAAACTTAGTTGATGATAGTTTATTGACCTTAGAAGATTATCTTAAGAATTTATCTATTTATATTGATAATTATAATTCAATTTGTAAAAATTTTATCACATCTAATTTATATATAGAGTTAAATGCTACTACTGAAGATGATAAAGTTATATCATATAAAATTCCCTTAAAACTAGAAAATAATGATTGTTAATCATAATATTATTTATGACAGCAAAACAATATTTTTATAAAACAAATGAGTATTAATATAGGAATTAAAATAATAATAATTGGTAATAATAATATAAAAAGTAAAATAAACATAAAATTCTCCTTTATATATTAAATGTCAAAAAAAATAAGCTAGTAATTACAAATGGCTTATTTTTTAAAATTTATTAAATGGTGGGCGATACTGGACTTGAACCAGTGACCTCTACGATGTCAACGTAGCACTCTAACCAGCTGAGCTAATCGCCCGATAAATTTATTATACATAAAAACTAGGTTATTTTCAACCTAGTTCTTGAGATAACTTATCATATTCTTTAGTTAGTTTAGTCTTAGGTGCTTCTTCTAATTGATACCAGTTATTGTTATAACAAATAGTAAAGACATCTTTAGCTGCTTTACTAACTTTTTCTAAAATATTAAAATATATTTTATAAATATTATCACACGAAGCTTCATTTAAAGCTATAGCAGTTGAGTCAACTAAATGTTTTTCATTTAGTAAAACATCCATCATTATATATTTATCTTCCATTATTTATCGCCACTTTCTAATAAATTAATTAAATCATTGCAGATACTATAATGTAAATCATATAATTCTTCTAGTTTTTTTACACATTGCTGATCTTCACATTGATTTAGATAATATTCATATTTTTTTGCTGCAACTAGATGCCAGTTAAACATATCTGAAATATAAGATAAATCTTTTGTTGAAATCATATTTGGTATTTTTTCCATTTTCATCCTCCAGTATTATCGTGGTTTTTTTTAAATAAAATATACTTCATATCTAATCTAATATTTAATGTTCTGATATTTACAAATGATAGATAAAATACTATAATATAAATAGAGATGAGGAATATCATGATTGAAATAAAAAACATCACTAAAAAATATGGAGAGAAAACTGTACTTAATGATTTATCTTTAAAAATAGAAGCTGGTGATATATTTGCTTTTGTTGGTCATAATGGAGCGGGTAAAACAACTTGTATTAAATCAATGACTGATATTATTTCATTTGATTCAGGTGACATATTATATGATAAAATATCTATCAAAGAAAACCCAATTGAGTGTAAGAAAAAAATTGCTTATATTCCTGATAATCCAGATGTATATGATTTTCTAAAAGGAATAGATTATTTAAATTTTATTGCAGATGTTTATAATATCAAAGATTCTAGATTAGAAAAAATTAATAAATATGCCGAATCATTTGAATTAAAAGAAGTGTTAGCTAATCCAGTTTCATCATATTCGCATGGAATGAAACAGAAACTTGTAATTATAAGTGCTTTAATAAGAGAGCCTAAATATTTAATTTTAGATGAACCTTTTGTCGGTTTAGATCCAGTTGCGACAAGAAAATTAAAAGATTATATGAAAGAGCTAACTAAAAAAGGAACATCAATTTTCTTTTCAACTCATATTTTAGAAGTTGCAGAAAAACTATGCAATAAGATTGCAATTATTAAAAATGGAAAACTTATAGTTACAGGAGATATGAATAAAGTTATAAAAGATAAATCTCTTGAAGATATATTTTTGGAGTTAGAAAATGATAGTTCTAAATAAATTAATAAAAATAAATTTACTGACATTTTTTGATTTTTATAAGATTTTAAATATTAAAAATAAAAAAGATTTAAAAAAGGTAATTCCAATGATTTTATTATATATTTATGCTTTTGGTTTCTTGTCATATTCTGTTTATTATGGAGCATCATTTACTTTAAAAGGTTTAAAAGAATTAGGTCTTGAACATATATTACTAGTAGCGGTAATGGCTTTTTCTAGTATATACTTAGTAATAACGACAATGTTTCAAGTTAATAAAACTTTATTTAATGCTAAAGATTATCCAATCCTCTTGAGTTTACCAATTAAAAAATCTACAATCATATTAAGCAAATTGTTTGTTTTATATTTTATGAATTTGATATTTTTATCACTTATTATATTACCAACTTATATATCATATATAGTTCACATTACTCCTAATATTAGTTTTCATATAATGTTTTGGTTATCGTTTTTATTTATTCCAGTTGTACCAACTATTATTGGTTCAATAATTGGAAGTTTACTAACAGGAGTTTCTTCTCGGTTTAAATATAATAATATAGCTAATATTGTTATCAGTTTATTATTCATTTTTGTCTTATATTATTTAACATATAATATGCAAAATATGACTTCTATTGATTTTGCTAATCTTAGTCAATCTATAGTTACGAAGATTAATACATTTTATCCATTATCTAAAATATACTTAAATATTATTAAAGATAATAATTTAATTAGTTTAATAACTTTTATTAGTGTTTCAATAATTATATTTATATTATTTAAATATGTGATAGAAAAATTTTTTGATAAAATAAATAATAAATTAAATTCAATCACTATTAGTAATAAATATAATGACACTAAAATTAAGATTTCCAAGCCTATTATAGCTTTATATAAAAAAGAATTAAAAAGATATTTTTCTAGTCCAGTGTATGTTTTAAATACAGCTATAGGACCTATATTATTAATTGTTTCATTAGTTATGCTAAATTTCTATGGGGCTGATGGCTTAGATGAACTACTACAGATGCCGTCTTTATCACAATTTTTTGTTACTAGTGGATCATTAGTGTTTGGAGTTTTTATTTCTTTATCATGTACAACTCATTCTAGTATTTCTTTAGAAGGAAAAAATCTCTGGATTATTAAAAGTATTCCAGTCCAGGTAAAAGAAATATTTATTGCTAAAATAATGGTAAACCTAACTATTATTTTACCAGCTATTTTAATAGGTGGACTCTTACTTGGGTATACTGTAAATATGACTTTTATTGATCTATTAAGTGTTTTATTAATACCAATAATTTATGCTTTATTAATTGCTGGTATTGGTTTATTAATAAATTTAATATTTCCAATATTTGACTGGATTAATGAAGTGAAAGTAGTTAAACAAAGTTTAGCTTCGTTTATTACGATATTAACAGGTCTATTAATTACAATACTACCACTAACCATATCTCATAAATTTAATATAACTTATTATCAGTGGGTTGTTGGATTAATAATGTTAATAATAACAATAGTTTTATATAAAATATTATTTACAAAAGGAGTAAAGATATTTAAACAATTATAATAAAAAGAAAAAGGGGATAAAATGAATTTATCGAATCAAAGAATTTTTGAAGTACTATCACGAGATGAAGACTTTTATAAATATTATCTAAATGATTATTTAGAACGATTTTTAGATGTTTATCCAATTGATAAAAATAAAGTTAAAGAAGAAATTATTAATTTTTATAATAATCATAATTTAGAAATATATCCTGATCAATTATTAGACCTAGCTAATAAGATTAATAAAATAAATAATAATGAAGGTTATCGTAACTCTGAAATAATAAATAAATTATCTTTAACACCAGTTAAACATAATTTAATATTTTCTAAACTTTATTCACTTCTTGATTGTTATAGAAGTATATGGAAGGATTTAGAAATATTAGAAAAAGAATCTTTTTTACATCTTCATCTTATGAAAATATACCCATTTGTTGATAATAATGAACTTATATGTAACTTAATATTAACATTAAATTTAATTAATAATTACTATAGTCCCATTATAATAACTAAAGAAGAAAAAGAATTATATTACTTAATGATAAATTCAGGAGATGCTTTAAAGTTTAAAAAACTTTTAGAACACAAAATAAATTTAGAAATGATAAATATGATAAAATTATATAAAAATTATTATTTATTTCCAGATAATATAACAATCGAAGAAATAATAATTCAAAAAACAAATTATTAAAATAGTACTTTATGTAAAATATTTTGATATAATTATTAAGAGGTGGAAAAATGATTAAATATGAAACAGACTCACGTTTAGTGAAAAAAGGTCAAACATTTATAGCTATTAAAGGTTATACAGTAGATGGCCATAATTTTATTGAAGAAGCAATTAAAAATGGAGCAGCAAATCTTATTGTTGAAAGAGAAGTAGATTCAAAAGTTCCTTATGAAATAGTTTCTAGTACAGAAGATTATATAAATACAAAAATGAAAGAAGAATATAGTCATTTAGTAAATGATTTAAAGTTAATTGGTGTTACAGGTACAAATGGTAAAACAACTACATGTTTTTTAATCTACCAATTATTAAAAGCATTAGGTAAAAATACCGCTTATTTAGGAACTATTGGTTTTTATTATAATGATGTAGCTAAAGAAGTTTCTAATACTACTCCTGATATTTTAACTTTGTATAAATTATTATTAGAAGCTAAAGAAAATGGTGTAGAGTATTTAGTAATGGAAGTTTCTTCACATGCTATAGCTTTAGAAAGAATAAGTGGTCTAAAATTTAAAGTAGGAGCATTTACTAATTTAAGTCAAGATCATTTAGATTTTCATAAAACTATGGAGGCTTATTTAGATACAAAATTACAACTAACTAAACATTTAACAGATGACGGAATAATGGTAATCAATAGTGATGATTTATCTAGTAAAGTTTTTGAAATTGGTAATTATACTACAGTCGGTCTAAATGGAGATTATCAAATAATGAATTGTGATTATTATCAAGGTTCAACTAATATTGATTTTTCATATCAAAATGAAGACTATAATGTTAAGATTAATTTAATTAGTAGTTTTAATGTCTATAATTATTTAATGAGTTTAGCTATTGTAAATAATTTAGGATTTTCAATAAATGAAATAATAGATAAAACATCTAATATTTATCCGCCAAAAGGCCGATGTGAAACAATTAAAGTTGGTAATAGTTATGCAGTAGTTGATTATGCTCATACACCAGATGCGGTTGAAAAAACAATAAAATCACATTTAGAATTAGAACATAATCAAATAATTACCATTGTAGGTTGTGGAGGAGATCGCGATCCTAAAAAAAGACCTATTATGGGTAACATTGCAACTAGTTTAAGTGATTATGTCATATTTACAAATGACAATCCAAGAACAGAAGATCCTGAAATAATAATGAATGATATTGTTAAAGATAATAAAAGTAGTAATTATGAAATAATATATGATCGAAAAGATGCTATCGAAAGAGGTTTAGAATTACTACAAGAAAAAGATTTTTTACTAATTTTAGGAAAAGGTCATGAAGATTATCAAATTATTGGTAGAGAAAAAGTTCACTTTGATGATGCTGAAACAGTAAGAAATTATAAATTATAATTAAAACTAATTATAAATAAATTGTAAAGTGTAATAATATATATGTATAGTTACACTTTTTTTGTTATAATCTATTAAAGACGGTGAAGTAAATGGAAGAAAAATATAAAGAATATAAAAAATCAAAAATGTATTTTAAATATATTATAACTAATATATTTTTAGTACTATTATTTATTTTAATAGTTGCTTCAATTATTAAATTTTACTTAATGTTTAATAATGATAAAAAAGCAATTAATGAAAATAAAAATTATTTTTATGAAATAAAAGAAAATATAGTTTATTTAAACAGTAGTGATGGTTTAGAAGAAACTTATGAATGTAATAATGAGTGTAAAATATATACAAGAGATGCATTACAAGGTTATTTTAATAAAGGTAAAATTCTATTAGAAGATGGTACTTCTGTTTATTTATATGATTTATTAAATAATAAAAAATTAAGTTCTGATTATGGATCAATTGATTATATTTTTGATGAAGAAGGAACTGAGCTTGATAATATTAAAATGTTTAAAGTAAAAGATTCATCTGGTAAA
>CAYTQE010000045.1:0-7916 GCA_964439985.1 uncultured Muribaculaceae bacterium
AATTCTGAAGTTCGGTTCTAATTATAAATTCATTATTAAATTTTTCTATATAATCTAGTCTTTCATTTATTATATTAATATTTGTTGAAGGGTTCATTAGAAATTCTTTTAATGATCTTGATCCCATTGATGTTTTACATTTATCAAGTAGCCATATCAAACTATATTGTCTTTCTTTTAATCTTAAAGTTTCAAAGAGCTCTAAGTTTCTAACTGTATGAGCATCCATGAGTAAATATTCATTATTATTTTTAATTTTAACTTCATCAAAATGATCGATATCTTTAAGCTGAAAAGTTACTAAATAATATAATAAATGTTTTACACCTTTAGTAATTTTATCATCAGTTGTTTTTTTTATTAAATCTAAATTTTCTTCATATAAATTATCACTTATTGTAATATTAATATGATAATTATTCTTAATAATATTTACTATTTCTAAATCAAGTCCTGATTCTATGATTATTTCTTTTAAATTTAAATTTAAAACTCTGTTTAACAATATATCTTTTTCATGGTTAATTAATTCACTATAAATACTACCAGTTGAAATATCAGCATATGTTAAAAGATAAGCATAATTAAAATCAATTATACTTCCTAGATAATTAAAGTCATTAGCATCTAGAAATTCTAAATCAACCATAGTTCCTTTACTTATAACTTCTGTTACTTCTCTTTTAACCATACCTTTAGCTAGTTTCGCATCCTCTACTTGATCACATATAGCTACTTTAAAACCTTTATTTATTAGTTTTTCAATATATATTTTAACAGAATGATGAGGAACCCCAGCCATTGGTATTCTTTCTTTTAAACCAGCTGATTTACCAGTTAAAGTAAGTTCTAATTCGCGAGCTGCTTTAATCGCATCTTCAAAAAAGAATTCATAAAAATCACCAACTCGATAAAATAAGAATTCTTCTTCATAATTCTTTTTAATATCATAGTATTGTTTCATCATTGGACTTAAATCTTCATAATTAACTTCTGCTCTTTTCATCAATAACACCTAATAATTATTATAACACAAAATAAAAACCAATATAATTTTATTGGTTAATTTGGTTATTTTCTTTTTACTTCTTTATTTGAATTTAAAGCTTTTTCTAAACTGATAGGTATTAAATCTACTCCTACTTGATTATATACTTTAAATAAATTTTTAAGTGGCATATTTTCAATATTATTTTCTAAAAGAGATTCTATTTCATATATACTGATTCCGATTAATAATTGATCATTTTCTTTATTACCTGGATTTATATAAGTTTCTTTTTTATCCTTTGTTAATTCATTATATAATATTAATTCTTCTTTATTTAAATAAGAACGTTCTTCTTCTGATAAAGTTTCAATAAAGTAATAATATCTTTTTTGCATTTTATAAACATTTTTATCATATTCTTGTAATTGGACTTGATACCTAGGATACTCTTCTATAACTTCTGGGTTTTCTGGCATTAGATATAAGTCAGAACCAAGTCTACTATTATTTAAATAATCTCTTCTTTCACTAACTTTATCACCTATAACAATGACACTTCTTTTTTCTGAAAAATATAAACTTTCTTTATCAATTTTACTTGGCAAAACTACTACTGTTTTAGAATGCTTTAATAAATCTTTTTTATATCCAGAACCTTTTAATACATCATACTCTAATAATTTTATTGTTTTTGGTTCAAAATCAACTACTACTTCATGATATGTACCATTTTCTAATTCTTTATAAACAGTAAAATCTATATCTGAAAATTTACTACTTGCTAGTATTTCTTTATCTACTTCATATAATAATTCATTTCCTCTTGATTTACAGTTTAAAGAAAATTCATCAATATCATATTTATTAAATGTTCCAATTGATAAAATAGGTTCAAAAGTAAATGTTCCATCTTTATTAGTTTTTTTAATAATTAGATTTTCATCCAGTAATGAAAATTCTTTAAAAATAATTTTCTTAGCATCTTTTCCTGATACAAAATATTTCATTATTTCTTATTCTCCATTTCTTTTAAGACTTTTAATGCTTCATCGAAATTTGAAATTCCTTTAATAATTATATCATATTTCTTTTTTTTAGCATAATCAAGTGCTTCTTGATAATTTTCTTTAGGTACTAGAAATAGATCTGCATCATCTTTAACAGCACCTGCTAATTTATATTTTACTCCGCCTATTTCACCTACTGTACCATCTAGTTCAATTGTACCAGTTCCAACTATTTTATTACCTTTAGTTAAATCTTCTTCTACTAGTGCATCATATATAGCTAAACTTAGTAGTAATCCCCCACTAGGTCCACTTTCAGAATTCTTAGAATTTATTTTTATTTCAAAATCTGATTCTATATCTTTAATAGTTATCGCAGATAATCCAATTAACAGGCTATCTTCTTCTTTAAATATTTTAGTTGAAGTAAGATGTTCTTTATCATTTCGTTTAATTAGTAAGTCAATTACTTGATGTTCTTCTTTTGAGTTAATATATTCTTTTAAAGTCTTAATATCAGTAAATTCAATATTATCATATGATATTATTTCATCACCTATTTTTATATCACCAGTTGTTTTTTCATCAACATATACAATATAATTTTTACTACCTATAACATTAAATGGAATGGCACTTTTTTCATAAGCTATATATTTAGCATTACTTATGGATTCATCATAATATAGACGATCTCTTCTTAATGAATCATTAATTGTTTCGGTATCATTATAAGTTATGTCTTCATTTTTAACTAACTCCCAAGAAGGCATTATATGAGCAATTAAATAAAATGGAAGCTTTCCTTTAACCATCCGAACATAAGCCATATTAAAAGAACCCTCTGATTTTGAATAATCCTCAGTACTACTAAGACGATTACTAATATTTATACTTCCACCAGGCTTATAAATACTATAATCAGTGTCGATATTAAAAGTTACTAAAAGAATTAAAAGAAAAATTAAAAAACTTAGATTATACTTAATATATTCTCTTATCTTTTCATAAAGTTTATTAGTGAACATATAACTGCCGCCTTTCATTTAAATTATAGCAAATTGAAGGAGTATTATGATAAAGTTCTTAAAAAAAGTGTCAATAGTTTTACTAATTATCTTAATTATTATAAAAAGACCGATTATTACCTCGGCTATTTTAGATGCAATCAATATTTGGATCACTAATATTTTTCCAGCTCTTTTCCCGATGTTAATTTTAAGTGATTTAATTATCAGTACTGATTTAATATTACTTATAACTAATATAATCGGACCTTTATTTTCAAAATTATTTAAAGTTAGTAAATATAGCTCATATGTTTTTATTATGAGTTTATTAAGTGGTTGTCCTAGTAATGCTAAATATATAAAAGATTTACTTGATTTAAAATTAATAAATAAAGATGAAGCTATTAAAATATTATCGATGTCTTTATTATATAACCCAATATTGATTTTAACAATTACTAGTTATTTACATAAATTTGATGCTTATTTAATAATAACCTTAAATGTAATTATAAATTTAATAATTGGATTAATTAATCGTAATGAACCTTGTGAACTTATTATCAGTCATGATTTAATACCAAAAAACTTTAATTTAATCAATTCAATCTCTAAGACAATAGATACTTTGCTTTTAGTTTTAGGTACTTTAGTATTATTTATAGCATTATCTTCTCTAATTACCTATAATCATCCAATATTAGATGGTATATTTGAAATAACCAATGGAATAAAAGAAATTAACTTTTTAAGTGATTATAATACTAAGTTAATGATAACTGGTATTTTAATGTCATTTGGAGGACTAAGTATCCAAACTCAAATTAAAAGTATCTTAAAAGATTATAAAATAGATTATAGTCTATTTTATAAATCGAGAATCTTTCACTTAATATTATTTATTTTAATCCTCTATCTTAAAACGATATTTAGTATCATTAGTTAAACCAGTAATCGAAAAACTGGCATCATTTTTATAAATATAACTTAAATTAATTCCAAAGTCTTCTCCATATTCATTTAATATTGGTAAATCTATTTTTAAAGAACAGTGAGTTGATGCACAATTATTTAAGTAAGTACCAAATGTATCATGAAGGATTGGTGTTTCTCTTAATACTCTAACATCTCCTCTACGATATCCAACAATTGTTGTTTGTTCAGTAGCTGAAAAACCATAGGAATAATATAATAAATAACCAATGTTGTCTTCAGTTTTAGCTGAGTTATAAATAAGCTTTAGGCAGTTTCCTTTTGCTGAAGTTCTAAGTGAAGATGATGATGGTATGATATTTAATACTGTATCTTTTTTATCTGGATAAAATTCTCCATCATTACAACTAGCTATCCCAATTAATCCTAATTCAATAAAATCATTTTCTATTTCTTTAACAATTAATGCTTGGTTAATTAAAAGATTAGATACAACTTTACCTCTTTCATCTTCATCTCTAACAGTGATTAAGACCGTAAAAAGCAATATCATAACTATCGATATTAAAGTAACACTAATAATTATTTCTACTATTGTGATTCCTTTATTATTTTTAATTATTTTAATACCTCTTTTTTCTTAAATTGATTAGTTTCAATTTGAACCCTTTGAGTTAAAAATAACATAAACATTATATTAATATAAAACGATCCACCATAACTTAAAAATGGAACTGGCACACCAGTTAAAGGTATAAAAGCAAGGATACCTAAAAAGTTAATTAATAAATGTAGAAGTAGAAAAGAAAATGTCCCATACGCGATAATAGATCCTCTTAAGTTAGTCGCACTTTTTGCTATTTTTAATATTCGATATAATAAAATTAAATATAACATGATAATAAATATTCCAATAATTGCTCCCCACTCTTCGATTATGACGGGAAAGACAAAATCAGTATATGCTTCTGGTAAATATAAGTATTTCTGAGTTGAATTACCTAGACCAGTTCCTATCAATCCACCATTACTAATTGCAATAAAACCATTACATACTTGATAACCAGTTTTATCCATATATCTAGTACATGGTGCTCTAAAAGTTAGACGACTACTTTGCTCAGCATTTAATATTTCATCACCAAAAATCATAAAAAGTGAAGCTAATATTACAACCAAAAAACCAATTTTCTTTAAATTATTAACTTTTTTATCTTTAAAAGGTAATGATATAAATATTAGAAATGCTATCCCACCAATAATACAAGCCGTTCCTAAATCAGGTTGAAAAAAAGTTAAACCAAAAATTACTAAAACAAAAATAAAAGGGGTCATTATTTTATTTAATGAATAATTTTTTTCCCGATAAATTTTATCCAAACTAACAGCTAAAAAAACTATTATTATTGACTTAGCAAACTCACTTGGTTGAAAGGAAAAAAATCCTAAATCATACCAACTTCTTACATTATTAGTTAGTGTACCATATGGGAATAAACCAATTAAAGCAATCGTTATTGCTACTATTCCAAATGGTCCCCAAAATTTATATTTATATGTAGGATAAAATAAGACTAACCCTCCAAAGGACCAGGATGCTATAATAATATATAAGTGTTTTTTAAAATAATGATGTTCAGATAAACCATTATACAACACAGCTGTTATACTTGAGGCGCTGAAAATCATAATCAGACCAAAAATAGTAAAAGCTAGCATTAAAAATAATAATGTTTTATCCATTTCTTTTAATTTTGATTTCATAAATGCTCCTATCATAATAATATCACAAAAAAAACTGAAATTAAAATATATGAAGTATGATTTACACAATAAATTGTATTTTATAAATAGCTAAGGTATAATATTCTTAGTATAGGAGGTGGTTAAAATAAACTTATTTAATAAAGATAAAGAACTTATATTAAAAATCACTAATGGTATACTAGTTATCTGGTTAATCGGATCTATTATTTTCACTGGTAATAATATTGTCAACCTATTAATTAGAGAACCTGAACTTACTTATAATCAATATGAATTAAAATATTGCGTTAATAAAGAAACTGATGAAAATAATGATCAGTATTGTCAAAGAATGTACGATAGTTTTATGCTAACAGAAAAAGATAATATATATTATCAAAAAAGAAACCTATATACATCAATAATAAATATCATCGCTGTTGGAACTGGATTACTCCTACTAAATAAAAAAAAGATAGAAAAAAAATAGTGCTTAGGTACTATTTTATTTTTCATTATGAGTAGTAAAATTACTTATTCTTCTTTTTAATTTACCACTTCTTCTTCCTTTAAGTAAATAATAAGTAGAAAAAACTAATATAATTACAACTATTAAATATAAAATTAATAAAAACCAAAGTTTGGAATCCATACTTCCTCCTATTTAATTAAAGATTTAGCTATTAAAGAAAAGGTTTTATAATCATATAACTTTTGAGTATTAAGAGTAATTATTTCCCCTTTAAGTGTTAAAACATCAATATTTTCCATATAAAATTTATGACTAATTGTATAATCTATATTACATTGTAAAATATTTTTAATATCATATAAAATATAATATTCACGGTTAAAATTTATACTATAATTAAGAATAACATTTATATTATTACTATATTTACGAATATAATCTAAATTATTACGAGAATTTTTTAAATCAAGTGTATCATTAGTAACAATATATAATATCTGATTCATCTTTTTTAATAATAAATCATTAAAACTATTAAAGACATGATTGGTATCTATAAGTACTACATCATATAGTAAATTAGCTGAATTTATTATTGATTCTAAAATATCAAAAGTTATACTAATAGCTTCCTCTATACTGGTAGGTGCTGCTATAAAATCAATATATTCATTATATTTTACAATATAATCATTTAAATCTGGAAACTTTTCTTTTTTATATTCTTGAGAATAATTATAGATTGTCTTTTTTGTTTCTTTGTTTAATGATACAGCTATGCCACCATTATATAAATCAGCATCGATAATTAATACTTTCTTTTTTAAATTTGATAAAGCACCAGCCAAATTTAAAATAAAAGTTGTTTTACCAACACCACCTTTACCAGAAAATACACTAGCTACTTTACTCATATTGAGCCTCTTCAATAATTATTTTTCCATCTTTTTCATAACCTATTAAATGAATCTCTGAACGATAACTTTTCTTCCCAATTAGATTACCAAAAAAACTATTATAAGAGTAGCTACAATATATATTTAAAACCTCTTCTTCAAAACTAACTTCTAAAGCATCAGTAGTTATTTTATTTTTTTCATATCCTTCAGATACTTTTTTATAATAATCAGATACATTATATGTAAAAGATTCTTTTATAATATTTTTAGTTGTTTGTTCTAATCTAATATCTTGAACAAACATCAAAACAAAATCAAAAATAAAAGCTATAAATAACATAATTATTGGAATTAATATTAACATCATCAATTGATTATTTTTATATTTTTCCATCAATAACAACCCTCTTCTATCTTCTAAAAGTATAACATATATTAAAACAAAAAAAAAGATTGAAAATACTTTAGTTTAAGCTCTACTAGAATATTTTCCATCTCTTGTTGTCACAATTATTTTTTCACCTTGGTTAATAAATAAAGGAACCTTTACTACTAGTCCAGAAGCAATAGTCGCATCTTTCATAGCATTGCTTGTAGTATTACCTTTTATAGCATCAGTAGTTTCAACTACTTCATATTCTATTTTTTCTGGTAAGTTAATCCCGATTATTTCCGAATTAAACATTTGAACTTCAAGTTCTAATCCTTCTTTTAAATAATTAACATTATCACCTAAAATAGATTCTTCTATTTCTAATTGTGAATAATCTTCAGTATTCATAAACACATACATATTACCTTGTTTATATAAATATTGCATATTTAATTTATCAACATGAGCCTTTTCAAATTTAATAT
>CAYTQE010000046.1:0-7561 GCA_964439985.1 uncultured Muribaculaceae bacterium
ATTACTTTTAAAATAGTTAATGAATCATAAAAATGTTTTAAATATACATCTTCTTTTTCAATTATTGTAGTTAAGTTTGTGTGTTTATTATATTCTTTTAAAAATTTATAATAAATATCTAATTTATTTAGTTCATTATCAGTAATATTAATATTTAATTTTTTTACTTCTTTAACAAATAACTCTTTATTCATTTTTTCCATATTCTTTCTTTAAATATATTGCAAGTAAAGATATATCAACTGGATTTACCCCACTAATTCTAGATGCTTGAGCTATTGTTAATGGTTTTACTTTTATTAATTTTTCTCTTGCTTCAGATGCAATATTTTTTATTTTATTATAATCTATATCTAATGGAATTTGTTTTTCTTCAGATTTTAATAATTTTTCTACATCTTTATAGGTTTTTTTTATATATCCTTCATATTTAATATTAAACTCTACCGCTTCAATTATTTCTTTTGGATAATCATTAACTATTAAATCATGTTCTAAATAATCATATAAATTAATTTCTGGTCTTTTTGCAAATTCATATAAATTATAAGCAGTATTTAAACTTTCAATATTTAATTTTTGTAATATTCCTTCAGGAATATTTTTTGGAGTTATATTTTTTGATTGTAATTCTTTGGTTAAATTATTAATCAATTGTTTTTTATAAAGTAATTTTTGAAATTTGGTTTCATCTATTAATCCATATTTATAGCCATACTCTCTTAACCTTAAATCAGCATTATCATGTCTTAAAATTAATCTGTATTCTGCTCTTGAAGTTAATAATCGATATGGTTCTAAAGTACCTTTTGTTACAAGGTCATCTATTAATACTCCTATATATGCTTCATTTCTTTTTAATATTATTGGTTCTTGATTAGTTAATAATCTACTAGAATTAATCCCTGCTATTAACCCTTGACTAGCTGCTTCTTCATACCCACTTGTTCCATTTATTTGTCCTGCTGTAAAGAGGTTAGAGATTATTTTTGTTTCTAAGGTTGGTTTTAGTTGTAAAGGATTTATTGCATCATATTCTATTGCATATGCATATTTTAATATCTTAGCATTCTCTAAACCATTTAAACTTTTAACCATTTTGTCTTGAATTTCATAAGGCATACTTGTTGAAAAACCTTGTAAATAAATATCATCATAATATAAACTTTCGGGTTCTAAAAATAATTGATGTCTTTCTTTGTCAGCAAATCTAACTATTTTATCTTCAATAGAAGGACAATATCTAGTACCAGTTCCTTCAACTTGACCACCATACATAGCAGATAATTTTAAATTGTCATTAATTATTTGATGTGTTTTTTCATTAGTATAAGTTATATAACATTTTTCTTGATCGTTAATATTATAAAGTGGTTCATTATCAAAACTAAATGTCCATGGTGTTGAATCTCCAAGCTCTTCCTTAAGTTTACTAAAATCTATACTTTTCTTATCGATTCTTTGTGGTGTACCTGTTTTTAGTCTTAATAATTCAAATCCTAATTGTTTTAATGAATCACTTAGATAATTAGATCTTTTTTCACCATGTGGTCCTTCATCTTTTGAATCTTTACCAATTAGAATTTTACTTTTTAAATAAGTACCTGTAGTTAAAATAAGTGCATCACAAAAATAAGTTACTCCATTTTCTAATTCAACACCTTTAATGATTGAATCTTCAACTATTAAACTTTCTACCATTCCTTCTACAATATCTAAATTAACTAATTTTCTTAATTCTTTTAACATTTCTTTTGGATAAGTCATTTTATCTGCTTGAGCACGAAGTGATCTTACAGCTGGACCTTTTGCATTATTAAGCATCTTTATTTGGATATGACTTTTATCTGCTACTTTACCCATTAATCCGCCTAAAGCATCTATTTCTCTTACAACTATTCCTTTAGCCGTACCACCTATTGAAGGATTGCATGGCATATCAGCTATATTTTTTATATTTGCAGTAATTAATGCTGTTTTATGCCCTAATTTACTAGCAGCATGAGCAGCTTCACAACCAGCATGTCCACCACCAACTATTATTATTTCATATTTCATAAATATCCTACTTCCCTAAACAAAATTTAGAAAATAACTCATCTAATAAATCATCTTTATTAGTTTCACCAATGATTTCTCCTAAAACATCATAACTATTTCTTAAATCTACAGTTATTAAATCTACTGGAATACCATTTGATAGTCCTAATATTGCACTATTTATTATTTCTAATGATTTTTTTACTAAAGATATTTGTCTTGCTGATGATAAATAAGAAAAATCTAACTTATCAAGTTTTTCTAAATTAAATAAATTTATTATTTCATTTTTTAATTGATCTAAACCTTCAGGATTGATAGTATTACCAAAAATAAGATTGAAATCTGATAATTGTGATAATTTTAACTCCGATTTAACATCATCTTTGTTAATAAATATAATAGTGTTTTTATTAGTTATTGTTTCTAATTGTTTTAAATCTTGTTCTATGTTTTTCGATGTATTATCAATTACATATATAATTAAGTCTGCTTTTTTTATTAATTCTAAACTTTTTTCTACCCCTATTTTTTCTACCAAATCTTTTGTTTCTCTAATTCCTGCTGTATCTAATATATTTAATAATATACCATTTAAAGATATCTTTCCTTCAACTATATCTCTTGTAGTTCCTGGAATATTGGTTACAATTGCTTTTTTTTCTTCTAATAAAGCATTTAATATACTACTCTTTCCAACATTTGGCTGCCCTATTATTGCAACATCTATTCCATTTTTTATTATTTTTCCATTTTTAGCATCTTTTAATAATTCGTCTAACTCTAATTTTATATTTTGTAAATTTGGTAATAATACCTTTTCAGTTATTACTTCTACATCATCATATTCTGGATAATCTATATTAACTTCAATATTAGCTTGTAAACCAATGATTTTATTTCGTAAATTATTTATTTTTATTGATAGTTTACCAGATATTTGATTGATTGCTAGTTTTCGTGAATTATCAGTTTCACTAATGATCATATCACTTATTGCTTCTGCTTCTAATAAATCAATTCTACCATTTAAAAATGCTCTTTTGGTGAATTCTCCTGGTTCTGCTAGTTTACAACCATAAGTTAATAATAATTCTAATATTTTATTAGTAGGAGCTATTCCACCATGACAATTTATTTCAACTACATCTTCTGTTGTAAATGTTTTAGGTGCTTTCATTACTGTAACTAATACTTCATCTATTATCTCTTCATTAGTAATTATATTACCGTAATGGATAGTATGACTTTTAACATTTTTTAAATTTGTTCCACTAAAAAGATTAGATACTATATCTATTGAATCAGGTCCACTTACTCTTATAATGCTAATAGCTCCTACGCCAATAGCTGTAGATATTGCACATATTGTTTCATTCATACAATCCACCTCGCACGCGTATTATAACATATTTTAATTAATCAGAAAAGAAAAAAAGGAACTTAATCCTTTGTTGGTTTTACGACAATATGTCGATTAGGTTCTATTCCTTCACTTATGGTTTTAACTCCTTTAATATCAGTTAAAATACTATGGACAATTCTTCTTTCATAAGAATTCATATTATCCATAACAACAGGAGTTTTAGTTTCTTTTACTTCTCTAGCTATATTTTTAGCTAATCTTTCTAAATGACCTATTTGTTTATCTTTATAATTTTCTACATCTAAATTTATATAAGGATACATTCCAAGTTGATTATATAATACTTGTTTTGATATTAAAGTTAATGCAGATAATGTTTGACCATTTTTACCTATCAAAATAGGATTATTATCAGAAAACATTTTAATTGTAATTTGTTTATTACGAATGTTAGACTCAAATGTTACTTTAATTCCCATATCTTGAATTAAGTTTTCTAAAAACTCTTTTAAATAATTTTGAATATCAGTTAATTTTATTACTGATAATTTATAACTAATACTTTTAAATAAACCTGATTTTTTTTCTTCAATTTTATATAAAATATCTTCCTCAGTTAATTTTAAATTATCTAATGATTTTTGTAATAATAATTCTTTTTCTTTTCCTTCGTAAATAAACATTTCCATATTAACTACTCCTTTTTTTTATCACATAATTTTGAACTACACTAAATCCATTTGTTACTACCCAGTAAAGAGCGATTGCTGTTGGTAAACTAAATGAGGCTACTGATATAAAAATCAACATAAAATTCGTCATAAATTTCATTTGTTTTTCTTGTTCAGGACTACCCATAGAATTCATATTAAATTTAAATGATAAATAAGTAGTTAAAATTATTAATAACACTAATCCTAAATACCAGTAATTACCACTACTAATCCCCTTAAATGGTGTGGTTCCTAATTGAAATTTCCATAAATTTGCTTCGAAAATTGCTGGGATTCTATTTATTGCTTCTAAAAATGCTAAAAATAATGGTAATTGAATAAATGATAGCAAACAACTTCCAACTGGATTAATATTATATTTTTTATATATTAACATCATTTCTTGACTTTTTTGCATCATAGCATCTGATTCTGTTTTATTTTGATATTTTTTTTCTAAACGATTTAATTCTGGCTGAGCTTTTTTCATATTAGCAGACTGTTTCATTGTTTTTATAGTAAATGGCATTATAATAATTCTTATTAGTAACCCTACTAACATAACTGCAATTCCATAATTATTAAAGAATATACCTACTTTAATTATGTACCAAGCAAGTGGTATTACAAATATTTGAGCCCATATTCCAGGATAATTTGTAGAATCATATAATTTGATATTTTCACACTTAGGTAATTCATCTAATTTTATTTCTAAGTCATCTTCATATTTTTCATATATATTAAGCAACTTTTCATCTTTTGGTTTACATAATATATTTGATGGTATACTTTGACCTGTACTATCATTTGTAATTCTTTTATTATTATCATCACTTATATACTTTGTACAACCAGTAAGCATAAAAGTTAAAATAACAAATAATAATATATATTTCTTATTTTTTTTCATTTTTCACCTTTTTAATTAATTTAATTAAATTATCTTTCATATCAAGATATTTCAAATTAAGACAATCTCTTCTTACTATTATAATATAATCTAAATCTTTTTGAAATAGATTTCTTTTTTCTTTTATTATTTCTTTTACTCTTCTTCTTAATTTATTACGAGTAACTGCATTTCCTATCTTAGTACCTACTGCGATTCCAAAACGGATATTATCTTGTTTTTTTTTATTATAATGAATAATAAAAAAAGAATTTTTTACATATTTAGTAGTTTTTATAAACTTATCAAATTCTATTTTATTTTTAATTCTATCTTCTTTTTTCATGAATTCTCCTATTAGGATAAAAACCACTTTTTCTTGTGGTTTATTTTGAAAGAACTTTGCGTCCTTTTTTTCTACGTAATTTTAAAATTTTAGTTTTTTTACGAGCAAAAAAACCTTGTTTTTTACTTTTTTTACGATTATTTCTTTGAAATGTCATTTTCATATATGTGCACCTCCACATCTGCTTTTGCGTTTTTATTATATTATACTCTCAAGATTAAGTCAACTCTCTAATTCTCAGGTAATTTTTTAAAAAATGTTGATTTTGTGGATAATATTTTTTAATGTTAATTTAAAAATGTTGAAATTGTTGAAAACTAAGTTTTTATCATGTATTATAAAGGTTAAATTGTTAATAACTATGTTAATAACTACTGGATAACTATTTTTAATGTTGATAGGGCTTTCTTTTTCCAGAAAAAAGTTTTACAATTAACTTAGTAAGAAAAATAATCGCAAGCGGGGTGGTTAAATGGAAAACAATTTATTATGGACAAATTTTTTAGAAGTTTTAAAAAACCAAATATCTTCAGTTTCATTTGATACCTGGTTTAAAGATACATCACTTTTAAAAAAAGATGAATCTAAATTAACAATTCAAGTTCCTATGACAATTCATAAACAATTTCTCAATGATACTTATTATGATTTAATTGATGAAATTATTACTGGAATAACTGGGAATAATTTTGATTTAGAATTTGTTATTGAAGAAGACATAATAAAAAAAGAAGAAGAAAAAAAGATTGATGATTTAGATATTACTTATAGTAACATTAATTCTAATTTAAATTCTAAATATACTTTTGAAAATTTTGTAATAGGCGAGAGTAATCGTTTTGCACAAACAGCAGCGGTTGCTGTTGCTGAACAACCTGGTAAAATATATAATCCATTATTTATTCATGGTAAAAGTGGTTTAGGTAAAACTCACTTAATGCATGCTATTGGTAATTATGTTGTAGAAAATAGTAATAAAAAAGTATTATATGTAACTAGTGAAGAATTTATTGCTGATTTTATAGGTATAAATAAAAAAGAAGAAAATAATTTTGATATTGTTAATCATTTCAAAGAAAAGTACCGTAAGATAGATGTATTATTAATAGATGACATTCAATTTCTTGGCGGTGCTGAAAAAACCCAACATGAATTTTTCCATACATTTAATACTTTATATGATTCTAATAAACAAATTATAATAAGTTCAGATAGATCACCAGATGATTTAAAATTATTAGAGGATAGATTAAGAACTAGGTTCAGATGGGGACTTACAGTAGATATTTTTCCACCAAATTTTGATTTAAGATGTAAAATATTAAAGGATAAAATGACTGGACATGAAGTAGCAAATTTAGTAAAAGAAGATGTTATAGAATATATTGCTACAAATTGTGAAAATGATGTAAGACATTTAGAAGGAGCAATTACAAGATTATATGCATATGCGGCGATTATGTCACCAAAAGAAATTAATTTAGAATTTGCGATGGAAGCTTTGAAAGATTATATAGGAAAATCAATATATATAACAAATAATATAACAAAAATTCAAAAAGCTGTTGCAGATTATTATAAAATTTCTATTGAGGATTTAAAAAGTAAAAAAAGACATGCAAATATAAGCTATCCTAGGCAAATAGCAATGTATCTTTGTAGAATGACTACTGAAGAAACTATAGTGAAAATTGGATTAGAATTTGGGAATAGAGATCATTCTACAGTTTTACATTCCTGTGAAAAAATAACTAAAGAATTATTAAATAATGAGGAATTAAAAAATATATTAGAAGAAATAAAAAACTTAATTGTTAATTGATGAAGATAAACTATAAGTTATTAACATTACTTAAAACTATGTAACTGTAATAAATATTTTAGTTATTAACATATTCAACAGTAATAATAATAATAAATATAAAAGAAAGAAGGATAGAAATGAAAATATTAATTGAAAAGACCGTTTTATTAGAAAGTTTAACAAATGTAATGAGAGCTGTTAATCCTAGAAATATAATTCCTATATTAAATGGAGTAAAGTTCGATTTAGAAAAGGATGGCTTGTATTTAACAGCTAGTGATAGTGATTTAACTATTAAAACTTTTATAAGTAAAGATAATATAAAGAAAATAGAAAAACCAGGTAGTATTATTATTCAAAGTAAATATTTATTAGATATAGTTAGAAAATTACCAAATAC
>CAYTQE010000047.1:0-6694 GCA_964439985.1 uncultured Muribaculaceae bacterium
TAGATGCAGATGGTAATACATTAGTTAATGTAGTTTATGATGAGTTAGGTAAAATACTAAATAATCAATTATTAAACTATTCTTATTCAAGAAATTATATTACTGCTAAATCAGGTGATAAGTGGGGATTAGTTGCTTTAAGTAATGGTAAAGGATTAATAGATTTTCAGTACGATGATATAAAAATAAGTTCTTATAATAAACTTGCAGTAAATGAAGGAAATCTTTGGACTCTAGTTGATGAGACAAATAAAAAAATTATTAATAAAGTATATTCATCTATTGATGTTTATGAAGATTATTATGTGGTAAGTGAAAATAATAAAGCTTTTATTATAGACTCATTAGGTAATACTACCAGTAATAAAATTGATTTATTTTATCCAGTAGATCCTTGGAATACAACTACAATTAAAGGTTTAACTTCAGAAATAGAAGAAGATATTATTTACTTATATGTAGATACTCCAATAAATGAAAAGACAGGTACTTATAAAACAATAAAATATTATTATGATGAAGAAAATAATGAAATAAAAAATACGAATTAAATCGTATTTTTCTTCTTGAATAACTGTGTTATAATTGATTTATGAGGTAATTATGAAGTATATATTTATTATTAATCCCATTAGCGGAAGTCGTAATCATTCACAAATTATCAGAAATATACATGACTATATGGAAGAACATAATTTTGATTATGAAATTCATTTTACTAAACAACCAGGTGATGCGACTATTATAGCTCGCTCATATACAAATGAAAAAAACATTATTATCTATTCAGTAGGTGGAGATGGTACACTTAATGAAATAGTAAATGGAATAGCTAAAAGTAAAATAAAATTAGGAGTAATTCCAGCTGGTAGTGGTAATGATTTTTATCGTTCTTTATTAACAAGTAATAGAAAAAATATAAAAATCGATTTAGGTAAAGTAAATGACAAATATTTTATTAATATCGCTAGCATTGGAATAGATGCTGAAATTTCTAATAATGCAACTATATTTAAAAAATTACGTTTTCCTAGAAAGTCAGTTTATGATTTAAGTATTTTATATACATTTTTCAAATATAAATATCAAAATTTAGAAATAGAATATAATAAAAAAACCTATAATTCCGAAAATTTAATAATAGCAGTTTGCAACGGTAAATATTATGGTGGAGGCTACCCAATAGCTCCTTTAGCAAGTTTTGATGATAATTATTTTGATGTCTACTTTGCTGGTAAAATTTCTAAAACAAAAATTCCAGGATTAATCAATTTATTAAAAAAAGGAGAACATGAATCTAGTTCATTAATAAAAAAAGAGAGATTAAAACAAATTACAATTTCATCAGATACAGATATAATTTGTAATTATGATGGAGAAATTTTAATATCAAAAAAGTTAGAATTTAAAATGGTTAGAGATTCAATATACATTTATAACAATAAAAAATTAGTGGATTATATAACTCAAAAATAAAGTCAATTATTATAACAATATTATTTGACTTTTTTTTCTAAGAAGCTTATTATTATACTAGGAGATGAAATGATGAAAACTAAAAAAGAAAAAACATTTAGAAATATTTTAAATATAAGCGTTTCAATTATATTAATATTATTAGGAGTGTTTTTATTAGTTTTTCCATGGTTTGGAGAAACTTCGCCTAATAAACTAATATACTTATTATTTACAATTTATGGTGGTGTAAAAATAATTGAGTATATATTAACTAGAAGTGAAAAAGATTATGAAGATTTATATACTGGTATAGCTTGTACTTTAGCTGCAGCTTCAGGATTTAAATTTGCATCATTATCAACACCATTAGTATTAAGTTTAACCTTAGCATCTTGGATAGGAATCATGGCTATCATAAAATTAATTAAATTAGATTATTATCACGATCGAGAAAATAAAATGTTTTATGTTAATTTAATAACATTCTCATTATTTTTACTTATAGGTTTACTAACAAGTATTAATCTTTATTTTGAAGTTACTGTACAAACTGTGATGTTAGGATTCTTTTTTGTAATTAATGGAATACTTAACTTAGCAGAAGATGGAATCCGTGTTTTAATAGAGGATACTAAATTTAGAAAAAAAAATAAATAGTTATTGTTTTATTATAGAGCAGAAAATATGGTTTTATTTGTTAGTTTTTTGCTTATATTAAATAGATAATAATTAGAAAGCAGATAAATTATGAATAATATAAATAAAATCTTAAAAGATCATTATAACGCAGAAGAAGAAGATAATAGATTAAAAAAAGATTTATCTCATCAAGTAGAATTTATCACAACTATAAATTATATAAATAAATACTTACAATTAGGAGATAAAATTATTGAAATTGGCGCTGGGACTGGTGCGTATTCTCTATATTTTGCTGATCAAGGTTTTGATGTTACAGCTATTGAATTACTAGATTCTAATATAGATATGTTTAAAAGTAAAATAAAAGAAAATATGAAAATTTCTGCTGAACAAGGCAATTCTCTTGATCTAAGTAAATACGAAGATGAAACATTTGATATCACATTAGTATTAGGTCCTCTTTATCATTTATTTACTGAAGAAGAACAAAAACAAGCTATTAATGAAGCGATAAGAGTTACTAAAAATAATGGAATAATTTATATTGCCTTTATATCTCACGACGCAGTTATGATTAACTATGGATTTCTTAAAGGTAATATCAAAGATGCGATTAATAAGTCTATTTCAAAAAAATATCGATTAATAAATAAACCAGATGAAATATTTTATCTATTTGATTTAGGAGATTTTAAAAAATTAATGACAAATTTTGATTTAGAACAATTACATTATGTAGCTGCAGAAGGATTATCAAATCACTTAAGAGATTATGTGAATGAATTTGATGAAGAAACATATAAACACTGGATAAACAATCATTTATTAACTTGTGAAAAAGAAAGCCTTATTGGATATAGTGATCATATTTTATATATAGGCAGAAAAATATTTTAATTTTATAACTTAACGCATAACTTTAATATACCTTTTGTATTAAAATAAAACTAGTAGATTGTAAAGAGGATATATAAGTTTCCAAGTAATTATAATTATATATTATTAATTTTATTCTAGTATAAAATGTATTACATTTCATATATTTTAGTGGAGGTAATAATGGAAATATTAAAAGTATCAAGCAAGAGTAATCCAAGTAAGGTAGCAGGTGCTATAGCAAATGTATTTAGAATTGATGGAGCTGTTGAACTTCAAACAATAGGGGCTGGATCACTAAATCAGGCAATTAAAGCAATCGCAATAGCAAGAGGGTTCGTAGCTCCTAGTGGTAAAAATCTAATTGTAATTCCCGCTTTTAGTGATATTACAATTGATGGAGTTGAAAAAACAGCAATAAAACTAATCGTTGAATCGAAATAGCACTTCCAAGTGTTATTTTTGATTTAATATAATTATATACATATAATAAAATATGAATAACAAAAGTGTAGATGAAGAAGAGTTAAAATTAGTTGATTATCAGATTATTATATCAGTAGCAGTGGTTGTTATTGCCATTTTGTCATTAATCTTAGCGTATAATTTACATTTAAAACTAAAAAAAGAAAAAACTCTATTTACAGATGAAGAAGTAAGAAATATTACGATTTTTGTCAAATTTTTAGCAGTTCTCGCTGGAATAGCTGCTATATATATAAGTTATAAAAGTATTAGTTTAGCAAAACAAAAAGGAGAAAATCTTAATAACGCTTACATGGAAGTAGCAGCTAGTATATTAGCTTTAGTATCCTCAATTATTGTAATAATAGCTATATACCGTAATAATTCTGATTCTTTATTAAATATTTTAAATCCAGAAAACTAATAACTGTTTAAATAATGAAGAATATTTGTTAAAATTAATAACAGGAGTTATTATGAAATTAACAAAAGAATTAATTATAGATATATCAAATAAAAAAAATGAACCTAAATGGATGACTGATTTTAGATTAAAATCTTTAGAAAAATTTTTAGAATTAGATAATCCAAATTTTGGTCCAAAAATAGATATTGATTTTAACACTTTAACATATTATAAAAAAGTGGGAGTAGCAACAAGTGATTGGAATAAAGTAGATGCGAATATAAAAAGTACATTTCAAGAACTTGGTGTAATTTATGCTGAAAACAAATATTTATCTGGAGTAAGCAATCAATTTGAAAGTGAAGTAATATATCACAATTTACAAAATGAAGCCAAAACTAGTGGTGTTATATTTTTAAGTACAGATGATGCTCTTCAAAAACACCCCGAACTTTTTAAAAAATATTTTAATAATCTGGTTAAATATTCAGAAAATAAATACACTGCATTAAACAGTGCATTATGGAGTGGTGGTTCATTTATTTATATACCACCATACACTAAATTAGATCGCCCCTTACAAAGTTATTTTAGAATAAATGAGTCAATGATGGGACAATTTGAAAGAACGATAATTATCGTTGATGAAGGAGCTGAGCTTTCATATATAGAAGGATGTACTGCAACCCAAAATTCTGAAAATTCCCTTCATGCTGGTGTAGTAGAAATATATGTTATGAAAAATGCTCAGTGTCGATATAGCACTATTCAAAACTGGTCAGAAGATGTTTATAACCTTGTAACTAAAAGAAGTATTATTGAAGAAAATGGTAAAATGGAATGGATAGATGGTAATTTAGGTTCAAAAGTAACTATGAAATACCCATCATGTATTTTAAAAGGTGATAATTCATCAGCTAGTTCTATATCAATAGCTTACGCTAAAGAAAATCAAAATCTTGATGCTGGTGCGAAAATGATTCACTTAGGTAAAAATACTAAAAGCAATATTATTTCTAAAAGTATTGGAGTAGGTGGAGGTATTGCTAATTACAGAGGAACAGTAAAAATATCATCATCGGCTATTAACAGCGAAGCTTTAATTAAATGTGATACTATTTTATTAGATAGTCTTTCTAAAAGTGATACATTTCCTAAAAATATAGTTTTAAATGATAATAGTATTTTAGAACATGAGGCAACAGTATCAAAAATAAGTGAAGAAAAACTTTATTATTTAATGAGTAAAGGATTATCTGAAAATGCCGCTAAAGAACTATTAATTATGGGCTTTATTTCTGATTTTAAAAAAGAATTACCTCTAGAATATGCTATTGAACTAAATAGATTGTTGAAAAATTTATAAAATATACTAAACTTTTAAATCTGAAGTAATAAAATTTCAGATTTTTTTATTTGTTCTATACTAATATTTAAAAAGTTATCCACATTTCTTACCAATTATCAAAAACTCCTTTTTGCATAAAAAAATTAAAAATGATAAAACATTTCTGAAGGGAGGAAAATATGTATAATTTAGTTTATTTAATAGGTAGATTAACCACTGACCCAGAACCTATAACTACTGATAATGGAAAAAAAGTTATGACCATAAATTTAGCTGTGCAAAGAAGTTATAAAAATAGTGATGGTATTTATGAAGCAGATTTTATCCGTTGTAAATTATGGGATGGTATCGCTACTAGAACAGCCGAGTATTGTCATAAAGGAGACTTGATCGCAATCCGTGGTCAAATTAGAACTAGTAACTACGAAACAGAAGCAAAAGAAAAAAAATATCATACAGAAGTAGTTGTAGAAAGAGTAAGTTTTTTAAGTACAAAACCCATTAATGATTCAGAAGAACCAATTAATGAAATAAAATCAAAAAAGTAAAAGTCTAAATCACCAATTAATAACATAATATTAATTGGTGATTTAATGAAATTTATTCAGTATTTTTTATTAGGAGTTTTTGTTGTTTTAAGTTTTTATTTTACAGAAAAAATCATAATCTACTTAGAAAACCAAAACCCAATTATGCAATCAATCTTGGAAGTGGAGAATCAATATAAAGTATTACCAGTAAATGCAATAATAGAAGATAATACGATAGTGCCTGGAATAAATGGAAAAAAAATAAATAACAGAAAAACTCTTTATAAAATGGAAGATTTTGGTTCGTTTAATGAATTATTTATAATTTATGATAATATAAATCCAGATATTTCATTAAAAGATAATATTGATAAAATAATTATAAAAGGAAATCCAATAAAAAGATCAATAGCTTTTATTGTTGAAGATTCTGATCTAGTTAAATATTTTGAAGAAAAAGATATTAATTACACTTTAATAAGCAATTTAAATAGTAATTTAATAAAAAATAGAGATTATATATTAGGTGAAGATGACAAAGAAAAAATAAGTGATTTAAATGCTTTGTTAAATAAAAAGAAAATTAACTCTAAAATTTGTTTGATTAATTATTCTAATATAGAATATTGCAAAGAAAAAAAATATTATATTGTTGCTCCAACAATAGATACAGGAATTAATATAACTCATTTATTATCTAATATTAATAGTGGATCAATTATTTTAGTAAGAAAAAGTACATCAACTGACAATTTAAATTTAATAATAAAAGAAATAAACAAACAAGATTTAGATATCGTTTATTTAAGTGAGCTTATTAATGAGTAGTTATTAGTAAAGATTATATTATATTTAGATAAAATAGCTGCTAAATTAAATTCTAATATTTAAAATTTTCACCTTATTTATATCAATGTTGCAAATAGAAATTGCTAAATCAACAACTTTTTGCTATAATTAATTAACGCA
>CAYTQE010000048.1:0-6592 GCA_964439985.1 uncultured Muribaculaceae bacterium
GATTAGTAAATAATTTTACCAGTTATATTTATACCTACTGGTAAATTATTTACTAATCCATCAGGTATTGTTATAGAAGGATAACCTCCAAAGTTTGCTATTGCTAAATATTGTTCAGTTTTTAAATAAAGTGGTAATTCTTCATTATGAGTAGGTGCAACACTTAAACTAGCTGGTAATATTAATCCATCAAATTCTTCAAATAATTTATTAAATTTTTTTACAATTAAAGCTCTAACTCTAGCTGAATTAAGTAAATATCTATCAATATTTTTTTGTTCTAAAACATATGCTCCAATTATAAATCTTCTTTTAGTAAGGGGACCAAAGGCTTTAGTTCGATAATTTAACATAATATCTTCTACTGTTTCACCTTTTTCTCTGGGTCCAAATATAATCCCAGTTAAATTTGACATATTACTTGTTGCCTCAGCACAAGATATAGTTAAATAAGCTGGATATATAGCATCTAATAATTTTTGATTGATACTTATTTCTTCTATTTCTAAACCAATTTCTTGACATTTATTTAAAGTTTCTTTAAACAAATTTAGATTTTTTTTAGTTTCTTCGGTTACATCGGTATAATTATTAACATCACATATTTCTTTAATATAAAATAATTTTTTATTTTTTATATTTCCATCAAGTGATTTTAATAAATTAATATTTGAGCTATCCCAAGAATTCATATCTTTTTCATCTTGTCCTTTAATAATATCAGTTACAATAGCGGCATCTTTAACGCTTCTGGTAATTACACCAACATGATCTAGAGATGAAGCAAAAGCGAAAAGCCCATATCTGGAAATTAAACCATAGGTTGGTTTATAACCTACTGTTCCAGTAAAAGCAGCTGGTCTTCTTATTGAATCACCTGTATCAGAACCAAGAGCAAAAGGGACAATATTAGCAGCAACAGCTGCTGCTGTTCCAGCTGATGAACCAGCGGTAATTCTATTAAGATCCCAGGGATTATTTACTGGCCCAGTATGACCAGTAGTACCAGTTCCACCCATCCCTAATTCATCCATAACTGTTTTACCAATATTAACTGCTCCAGCTTCATTTAATTTTTCAATAGCGGTAGCATCAAAAAAAGGAATATAATCTTTTAAAGCATTTGATGAACCAGTTGATAAAATATCTTTAGTTGAGAAATTATCTTTTACTACATAAGGTATTCCAGAAACTAAAGTAGAAGTTTTATCATTACCTTTAGCTGATTCTATTAATGTTACAAAAGCATTTAACTTACTAGCTTTCTTGGCTTTATCAAAAGCATTTTTAACTAAATCATCACTAGTTATTTCGTTAGTAATTAATTTTTTATGTAATTCTTCTAGCATTATCCCACCACCTTAGGTACTTCTATTTCTCCATTTTCGGTCTTTTTAGCATTTCTAAGTAATAAATCTAAATCAGTTCCTTCTTCAAAGTTATCATCTTCTCTTAATGAAGAAGCAAATAAATCAAAAGCATGAGTTTGAGGTTCAACTTCTTTAAGTTCCTCTATTTTGGTTATATTATTTATTTGTTCTTTTAAAAACTCTAGTTCATTTAAGACTATATCTATTTCATTATCATTAACTTTAAATAATAATTTTTCTGATAATTCATTAATTTTATCTTTAGTAAATTCTTTAGTCATTTTTAATCACCGGTTTCACACTTATTCCTAGTTCATCTAATTGAAGCTTTGTTACTTCAGAAGGAGAAGCAGTCATTAGATCAGTTGCTGATTGAGTTTTAGGGAACGCTACTACATCACGAATATTATCAGTCTTAGCTAATAACATAACGATTCTATCTAAACCAAAAGCTATCCCGCCATGAGGAGGTGTTCCATATTTAAGTGCTTCTAAGAAGAAACCAAATTTTTCTTTAGCATCTTCTTCTGTTATTCCTAGAGCTTTAAATACTGCTTTTTGCATTTTTTCATCATGAATTCTAATTGATCCACCGCCAATTTCATAGCCATTTAAAACAAAGTCATAAGCAACTGATAAACAGTTAGCTGGGTCATTTAATTTTTCAATAGATTCAGGCATTGTAAATGGATGATGAGTTGCTACATATCTTTTTTCAGTTTCAGAATATTCAAACATAGGAAAATCAGTAACGATTAAAAAGTTATACTTATTTTCATCGATTAAATTAAAATCTTCAGCTATTTTTAATCTTAGTGCTCCTAAAGATGCATAAACAACTTTAGGTTTTCCCGAAACTATTAACACTAAATTGCCATTTTCGACTTTATATTTATTTTTTATTTCTTCTTGAATTTCTGGTTCTAAATTTTTAGCTATTACGCCGCTAAATTCATCATTATCATATTTTAACCAAGCTAAGCCTTTAGCACCATATATTTTTACGAATTCTGTTAATCTATCAATTTCATTACGGGAATATTTATTATCTTTAACTATTAAGCACTTAGCGATACCATAATCAGCTATTGCTGAAGAAAAGACAGTCATCTTTGTATTTCTTAAAATTTCTGTTAAATCATTAAGTTCTAAACCAAATCTTGTATCTGGTTTATCTGATCCAAAACGGTTCATAGCGTCTTCATATTTAATTCTCGGAAATTTATCTTTAATTTCTAAACTAGTAGATTCTTTAACAACATGTTTTATTAATTCTTCCGCCATTTCTAAAACATCATTAGATTCAACAAAACTCATTTCTATATCTACTTGAGTAAACTCAGGTTGACGATCAGCTCTTAAATCTTCATCACGAAAACATTTCGCTATTTGATAATATTTTTCAAATCCTGATATCATTAATACTTGTTTAAATAATTGAGGACTTTGTGGTAGAGCATAAAATGAACCAAGGTTTACGCGAGAAGGAACTAAATAGTCTCTTGCTCCTTCAGGGGTACTTTTACAAAGAATCGGTGTTTCAAAATCAATAAAACCATTATCATCTAGAAATGATCTAAAAGCTTTATTTATTTTATGTCTCATCATCATAATATTTTTAAGTTTTTCTCTTCTTAAATCTAAATAACGATATTTTAAAGATAGTTCTGAATTTACTTCTTTATCATCATAAATATTAAAAGGTAGAGTATCACTTTCACTTAAAATATTTAAATCATTTACTATTAGTTCTATTTCCCCAGTTGGTATATTAGGATTAATTTCACTTTCAGCTCTTTTTTGAAGTTTACCAGTTACTTTAATACAATATTCATTTTTTAAATTTTCAGCTATTTCAAAATTGTTTTTTAAATACTCACGATTAAATACGACTTGGATAATTCCTGATCTATCTCTTAAATCAACAAATATTACTCCGCCCATATCTCGTCTTTTATTAACCCAACCAAAGACAGTTAGTTCTTCACCTACTTCTTTAATTGATAATTTTCCATTTTGATGTTTTTTCATATTTTCTCCTTTAAAATTCACAATGTCCTGGGGTTCTAGGAAATGGTATAACATCCCTAATATTATCAACACCTGTTAAATATATTAATAATCTTTCAAATCCCATTCCAAATCCGCTGTGAATAACACTTCCATATCTTCTAAGATCTAAATACCAATTTAGTTCTTGGGGATTGATTTTTAATTCTTGCATTCTCGTCATTATTTTATCTAAATCTTCTTCTCTTTGCGATCCACCCATTAATTCACCTGCACCAGGAACTATTAAATCAACAGCGGCAACTGTTTCATTATCATTATTTTGTTTCATATAGAAGGCTTTAATGTCTTTAGGCCAATCAGTTATAAAGACTGGACCATGATGATAATCAGTTAAATATTTTTCATGTTCTTTAGCAATATCCTTACCATCTTCTGGAATAAATTCCCACTTAACATCAGCTTTTTTTAATATTTCAATTGCTTCTTTATGAGTAATTTTTTTAAACTCGCTGTTAATTAAATTATTAAGTTTATCTTTAATTCCTTTTTCAACAAAACTATCAAATAGATCCATTTCTAAAGGACATTTATCAAGAACAGTTTTAATAACTGATTTAAGCATATCTTCCATAACTAACATATTTCCGTTTAAATCACAAAATGCTATTTCTGGTTCAATCATCCAAAACTCACTAGCATGAGTTTTAGTATTAGAGTTTTCTGCTCTAAAAGTAGGTCCAAAAGTATATACTTTTTTAAAAGCAAAAGCAAAAGTTTCAGCTTCTAACTGTCCTGAAACTGTTAAATTAGTTTTTTTATTAAAGAAATCTTTACTAAAATCTTTATTTTCTTTTTTTAAATCTAAAGTTGTTACAACAAACATATCTCCAGCACCTTCAGCATCACTTGCTGTTATTATTGGTGAATTTAAATATACATAACCATTGTTTTGGAAATACTCATGAATTGCAAAAGCTGCAACACTTCTAACTCTAAATATAGCGTTATATAAATTAGTTCGTGGTCTTAGATGAGCTACAGTTCTTAAAAATTCTTTAGTATGTCTTTTAGGCTGAATAGGATATGTTTCATCACAATCACCTAATAGTTTAATAGATTCTACTTTTATTTCGATATCTTGACTACCTGCACTTTTTATAATTAAACCAGTAACCTCAATAGCAGACCCTACTAATAATTTTTGAATTTTTTCAAAATTAGCTATTTTTTCATCATATACAGCTTGAATGCTTTTTAATGTAGTACCATCAAATAAATCAATAAAACCTAAACTAGATTGTTTACGATGATTTTTAATCCAACCAGAGATTGTAATTTTTTGATTAAGATAATCTTTATTATATATGTCTTTAATATCCATTTTAACCTCACATATTAGTATCTAAATATTCTACTAAGTTATTTATATTAACTAATTTTTCTTCTTTAGTAATATTATCTTTAACATTTACTTCATTATTTTTTAAATCTTCATCATTTAATATAATTAAAAACTTAGCTTTTAATCTATCAGCTGATTTAAACTCTCCTTTTAAACCTTTATTTAAATAATCAGTTTCAGTTATGAAATCATTCATTCTTAAATCTTGAGTTAAATAAGCAGCAGTTTCTTTCTCAGACTCAGATACATACATAACATATACATCTATATTATCTTTTAAATCAAAGTTAAAGCCAGTATAATCCATAGCCATGATAGTTCGATCATAACCCATAGCAAAACCAACAGCTGGAGTAGATGGTCCATCAAGTAATTCAATTAATCCGTTATATCTTCCTCCACCACCTAAAGCAAGGTGTCCTATTTCTGGTACTTCAGCTGTTATTTCAAATACAGTGTGATCATAATAATCTAGTCCTCTTACAAGACGAACATCTTCTGTATAATAAATATCCATTAATTCAAGATTTTCTTTTATTTTATAGTATCTATCAAGACTTTCTTTAGTTAAATAATCTGTTGTTATTGGAGCATTTGTTATAATATCTTTTTCTCCATCTATTTTACAATCAAGAACTCTAAGGGGATTTTTACTTAATCTTTCTTGACAATCAGGACATAACTCTTTACTAAATGGTTTTAAATATTCAGTTAATGCTTTACGATAATTTTCTCTAGATTCTTGATCACCTAAAGTATTTAAAACTATAGTTACATTTTTTAAACCTAATGCAGTATAGGTATTGTAAGCAAGACTAATTATATCTAAATCAGCCATGATATCATTTGAACCAATTAACTCAACACCAAACTGATTAAACTCGCGATATCTTCCTAATTGAGGTCGATCATAACGATACATTTTACCAATATAATATACTTTAATTGGTTCAGTTTGATTACCATATAATTTATTTTCAATATACCAGCGGCATACTCCAGCAGTTCCTTCAGGTCTTAGAGTTATATCTCTTCCACCACGATCTTTAAAATCATAGGTTTCTTTACTTACTATATCAGTAGAATCCCCTATTCCTCTATGAAATAATTCACTAGCCTCAAATATAGGTGTATCTATATAACCATAATTAAATTTCTCACAAACTGAATGTAATACTTCATTAACATACATCCTTTTTTTAGCTTCTTCACCATAAATATCCATCGTACCTTTTTGTTTAATAATCATTTTCTCTCTCTCCTTTATAAATAAAAAACACCAGTTATGTGTAAGGACGAACCAAATGGTCCGCGGTGCCACCTTACTTTACTAGTGTACGCTCTATGCTTATTCTTAACGCGAATTCTACGTTTTGCTTTTTTTAAAGACTGTTCTAGTTTATATATCCTATAGGCATTCTCACCAAATAAGCCCTCTCTTAAATATATTATTATAAACTCTTGTTCTTCAAACAAAATCTATTTATAATTTTACTGGAAATAAGAGTGTTTGTCAAGTGGCAATGAAGGGATCGGTTGCAGTACCTGTTCCAGTTACAGCGGTATTTGATGAAAGACTTATAACGGGGCGAAAATAACGACCACTGGAAACTAATCCACTATTTATGCCATAATTCTTATAAATCGTCATAACTGTTGAGGTACCAGAAGAAACTTGCCAAAAAGGAGAAATACTCCAATATGACAGATTTATATACAGAAAGTTGGCTGAATCAGGTATAGAAGACTGAGAGTATATCAATCCGCCCATTGAGGCTTCGTCAATTGTTATTAGACCTATTGGATA
>CAYTQE010000049.1:0-6497 GCA_964439985.1 uncultured Muribaculaceae bacterium
TTATTTTAACTATTTGCCCTAAAACTCTTTACACTAACTTAACTTTCTCCTTCTTTTAACATACTAGTTATAAATATTCCATAACCAGTAGTTGGATTGTCTAGTATTACATGTGTTACAGTTCCATATATTTTATCATCTTGTATTATAGGGCTACCACTCATTCCTTGGACAATTCCTCCTGCTTTATTTATAAGTTCTTCGCTTGTTATTTTGAAATGGATATTTTTAATATTATTATTTGTTTCTATCCTATTAATAAATATGTCATACTGTTTTACTTCTTCTTTATCTAGTACAGTATATATTTGAGCATCACCTATTTTTAATGTTTCAGGTGTTCCTACTTCTAAGGTATTATGGTTAGTAATATCTCCTGTATAGATACCATATATACCTTTATTAGTGTTCTTTGTAACATTACCATATATATTACTAGAATAAAATTTAGCATTTTTAGTTCCGGCAGTACCTATACTACTTCTGTCTATTCTAGTTATTGAGCTTTTAAATATTTTACCAGTTTTAACTTCTATTAAGTTTCCAGTATTACTTTCTACTATTTCATGTCCTAATGCTCCATATATTTTAGTCTCTGGATCGATATAAGTAAGCGTTCCTATTCCAGTTACACTATCTTTTACATAAAGACCCGTTTTATATGTATTGTCTATGTATATTAGTTCAAAGTTAGTTTCATATACTTTACCATTTCTTTTAAATGTAACATTAACTTTATTATCTATTACATTATCTTCGATAGTATCTACTAATTCATCAATAGTGTTTACCTCAGTATTATTAATTTTTATAATACTATCCCCTACTTTTAAATCATTTTTATTAAATCTATTTTCAACCTTATAAAAACCAATGATCATAATCCCATCACTTTTTATTTCAATTCCAAGGGTTTTACCACTTGGAATTATAAAATTTGAATACCCATAAACGTTTAGTGGTATTAGTAAAATTAATAATATTAAGTATTTTTTCACATTATCACCTAATATTAGTTTGGTTTAAAACCTAAAAAAAAAAGACCCAATTATTGGTTATCTTCTTCTTGAAAATCAACAAAATCTCCATTTTCAGTTCTTATTTTATTAACTGATTCTAAAGCATTATTTAGTTTATCTCCACATAGTTTTACTAGTTTCATAGCTTCAGTATATTTTTCAATAGATACTTCTAAATCTACATCTCCTGATTCTAAATCTTTAACTATTTTTTCTAAATCAAGCATTAAATCTTCAAATTTCTTTTTTTCCATATTATCCTACTTTCTCTATTTTAGCTTCTATTTTACCTTCAGATAACATTATATTAATATTATCTCCAGGTTTTATATCTTTTGTTGTTTTAATAATTTTATCATTTAATTTAACTACACTATAACCTTTACTTAATATAGATATTGGATTAAGTAATTCTAATTTATTAATAAACAAATTATATTTATTTTGATGTTTAATTAATAAACTCTCTGGATTATTTAAGGTATAATTACTTTTTATATTTTCATATTTATTTATTTTATACTGTAAATTACTGGTAATTATATTATTAAGTTTGGTTAATAAATTACTAAGTTTTTCTTCTTTTTGTTCATATAATGCGAGTGGATTTTTTAAAGAATAACTTTCTTTTAGCATCGATAATTTATTATTATTTATTTTAAGTAAGTTAGTTATTATATTAGTTGTTCTAATTTTATACTGACTAATTAAGACATTTAAATCAGTAATACTTGGTACTGCTATTTCAGCAGCTCCAGTTGGAGTTGGCGCTCTTAGGTCTGCTACAAAGTCAGCTATAGTAAAATCTATTTCATGACCTACTGCGCTTATTATCGGTATTTTAGAGTTATATATAGCATACGCTACTACTTCTTCATTAAAAGCCCATAAGTCTTCAATAGAGCCTCCACCACGACCTACTATCAGTAAATCTAAATCATGTTTATTAGCTTCTTCTATTTGTCTTGTTATATCATCTTTAGCTAGTTCTCCTTGAACTAAGCAAGGAAATAAATATGTTTCACAGATTGGATATCTTCTTTTTATCGTACTTAAGATATCTTTAATAGCAGCTCCAGTTGGCGCAGTTACTATTCCTATTTTTTCAGGATATTTTGGTAATGATTTTTTATGATCACTATCAAATAATCCTTTTGAAGCTAGTTCTTTTTTTAATGCTTCATATTTTAAATATAGATTACCTAGTCCATCTTCTTCCATAGATTCGATATATATTTGGTAAGCACCTGTTGCCTCATATATACTAATTTTTCCTTCGACTAATACTGTCATTCCATCTTCTGGAGTAAAGGTTAGTTTATTAGCGCTGTATTGAAACATTACCGCACTTATTCTACTTGTTTCATCTTTTAAAGTAAAATATAAATGCCCTCTAGTATGTCCTTTAAAGTTAGATATTTCTCCTTTTAAAGATACTTTTTGAATATTTGGATCTGTATCAAATTTATTTTTTAAATATTTATTTAAAGTTGTTACAGTTATATATCTTTTTTCCATTACTCGTTTATCACCTTATCTAGAACAGCATTAATCATCTTACGAACTGAATCATCACTATATTTTTTAGCTAGTTCAATTGCTTCATTAATAACAACTACTGGTGGAGTATCAGTATATTTAATTTCATAAATAGCCATTCTTAAAATAGCAGCTCCAGTATTATCTAATCTATCTAAAGTCCATTTATCTAAGTATTTATTAGCAGTAACTCCTAATTCATCAAAATAAGTTAATATTCCATAAACCATTTCTTTAACAAATTCATTTTCAATTTCAATGTTTTCTTTTATTACATTATCGACATTATACTCAAGACCATTACTTCGATATAAAGATATTTGGTATATGATAGTCATTATTTTTTCTCTTAATTCACTTCTATTTAATGTCATATATTTCTCCTAGTTATAAGTATATCAAAATAGTAAATTTTATTCTATAATATTTGCTTCTATTATAATTAAATTTTATATGTAGTCCAGTTATTTTGAATTTGTTCCATCGCTGGATTTAATTCAATATCAGGATTAGAAAATATTAAATTAACAAAATCAAGAGCATAATCTTTTATTAAAATATAATTGTATTTACTTAAATTATACTCGCGATATATAAATAACTTATCTGTACTTATTTTAAGTAAAATAATATCAATAATATTTTGACAAACTTCAGATTTTTCTTGAAAATCATCTTCTAAATAATAAGCCATTTCAACAATTATATTATATAAAACTTTAATATTTAAACTATCTATTTTTTTAGTCTTTAAGATTGTTAGTAATAAATCGTAATAACCTTTATTTAAACATAAATTGATATTAGTATTTAATCTTGATGCAAACGCATCTTCAATACTAATTCTAGTATTAAATACTTCTCTTCTTTTATATTTATTGATTGGTCTATAACTACTTTTTATAAATATATCTTCTGCTCTTAGGGGATTATTTATATTAAGCATAGAGCTCATTACATCCAAACTAGGGTTATACTGACCTACTCGGTTAATATAAGGATTATCTAAGGTATCAACAAAAGATTTTAATACTTCATCATTATACTTTAATAATATACGCTCTGGAGTTTCAATTATTTTTTTATTATATGTTGGATATAATGTATTATATATATTAGTTACATTACCTTTTATTTTAAGTTCTTCATTTTCACTATTTAGCATATCTTCTTTTAATTCAGTTAATAAATCTAAATTATTTACATAATTTAAAGTTAATTCTTCTAATACTTCTTCATAAGTTATATTTTTATTACTGGCAATAAATACAAACGCTTTTCTTAATGTATTAATTTCTAATTCATTTATTTTTTTAGAATATAATATTTGCTCTATTAAATGTGAAATTTTACTATTATCACTTTTTAAAAGCACACTTGTTAAATTATTAATTTTAGATATAAAAAAGGGTTCATCAGTATTTATTATTTGTTCAATTAATTTAAGTTTTTTAGGATTTAATAACATTTCATTTATTAAAGTTTTTATATCCTCATTATAATTTTTATTTAATCTTAAATTAATAAATTCTAATAAAAAATAAAAATGATTAGAGTTATCACTTTCAATAAAAAATTTTATTAAATTGGTCGCATCTTTTAATTTTAAGCTCGCTAAATTAATTAAATAGTTTATTTTTCTTCGGCCAAATAATTCTATAGTATCTTCATTATTTAACTCTTTTATAAAAGCAGTCATAACATCATCAGTAGTCTTATATATAGTTAAAATCTTTTCCATCATTTTATAACTTTTATTAGTATTATGCTTAGATAATAAATATAATCCTGAATTTAATTCTCTTAAATTATTTTTCATAAAAAAACTCCCCAAACTGTTTTTATTAAAACACAATCTAATACATATTGTCAAATTATAAATCATATTTTTCTTAGAATATAATGTTCCAAAAATAGCATAATAACAATAGAAAGGATTTTATTATGAATGAGAATATGGAATTAATAAAACATATATATGAAAATAGTGAAATGGCTTCATATACTACAGAGGTATTATTAAATAGTTTGTTAGAAAAAGAAAATAAAATAAAAAAAATATGCAGTGAATTATTAAATGAATATCAGGCATATTTATTAAAAAGCAAAAAAATATTAAAAAAAGAAAAACAAGAATTACCTAAAAATAGTTTAATAAGTAAAATGGGCGCTAAAAAAGGTATTGATAAAGAAGTTAATAATGATAATAGTGATTCTAGTATTGCGGATATGTTAATTAAAGGTATTTCAACAGGTATTATAGATACTAAGAAGAAAATTAAAAATTATAAAGAAATATCGGATCGTAAAACTTTAAAACTGGCTAAAGATTTTCTAGCATTCCAAGAAAAATATGTTGAAGAATTAAATGATTTTTTATAAAAAAATGAACCAAACATAACGAATCATGTTTGGTTCAGTAGCCAGAGAAATAACGAATCATTTCTTTGGCTGATTTAATAATATCATATATTTATATAAAATCAACACTTTTTTAACAAAATGTTATTTTTTTAATAATTCTTTTAATTCGCTTAAAATACTAAGAGCTTCTATTGGAGTAATATTAAGAGGATCTATTAATTTTAACTTAGATTTTATTTCATCCTTTTGTGGAAGAATAAAAGATAATTGTTCTTCAGATTTATTTTTCTGAGGACTTTTTTCATATGAATTTAAGATTTCATTTGCTCTAGTTATTATCTCATTTGGCATTTTAGCTAGTGCGGCAACATGGACGCCATAGCTTTTATCTACTGAACCTTCTTTTATTTTATGTAAGAATATAAGCTCTCCGTTATCTTCTGTTGCACTAACATGAATATTTTTAATACTAGGTATTTTATTACTTACATTCGTAAGTTCATGATAATGAGTACTAAATAAAGTTTTACAACCAATATTTATATTAATATATTCTAAGATAGCTTCAGCTAAACTCATTCCATCATAAGTAGCTGTTCCTCTTCCTAATTCATCAAATAATATCAAACTATCTTTGGTAGCATTTACTACAGCATTTCTAGCTTCTAACATTTCCACCATAAAAGTAGACTCGCCACTTACTAAATCATCTGATGCTCCAATTCTTGTGAAAATTTGATCAAAGATTGGTATATTGGCTGAATCAGCTGGAACAAAAGAACCAATTTGGGCTAGAATTATTATTATTGCTAGCTGACGCATATAAGTACTTTTACCACTCATATTAGGTCCAGTTATTAGTAAGGTATTAATATTTTCATCCATTAAACAATTATTTTTGACATACTCAGTATTTCCTACTATTGATACTACTGGATGAAATCCATTTTGAATATTTATAATATTTTTATTATTAAATTGAGGTCTAACAAATTTATTGTTTTCACTAATTACTGATAATGATACAATCGCATCTATATAACCTATTACTTTAGATGTATTTTTTAAAGTAATAATATTTGCTTTTAAATTGTTTTTTATTTCGATAAATAATTCATATTCTAAATCTATTATTTTTTCTTCAGCATTTAATACTAAGGCTTCTTTTTCTTTTAATTTAGGAGTAATATACCGCTCTGCTGTAGTTAAAGTTTGTTTTCTTTCCCAACCAAATTCTGGTTTTACTTTATCAATATTACTTTTGGTAACTTCTATATAATAACCAAAAACTTTATTATAACCAACTTTTAAATTATTTATACCAGTTCTTTCTCTTTCTTCTTTTTCTAAAGTCGAAATAAACTTTTTTCCACCACTTCTAATACTTTTTAATTCATCTAACTCTTTATTATAACCGTCTTTAATTATATATCCTTCTTTAATAGTTATAGGTGGTTCTTCATAAATTGCTGCTTCTAATAATTTATATAATTCTTCATGAGTATCAATCTTTAAATTTAAGTTTAATTTACTACTTATTTCTTTTATATTTGGTAATACTTTTAAAGATTTTTT